>JBAXGJ010000264.1:0-2400 GCA_037139475.1 Actinomycetes bacterium | reverse complement strand
GATCGCCCATGACGTCCGTGTTCTAGAGCGCGAAGCTGCCCTTCAGAGCAACGCTGAGTAGCGCTCACAGCGGCGTCTCGTCGGCTTCAGCCGCAGGCGCGGCTAACGCGATCAGAGCTGCCAGCGCTCCGGACCTAGTGAGTCTCTCCATCAGCCGCCAACGATACGCGGCGGAGCGCCGCTCTCCCGAGCTGGCCGGCTAGTGGCAGGGAACTGTGATCCCGACGACCTTGCCGGTGCTGTTGGTCGAATAGCCGAGCGCCGTCTTTGGTGAGTGCGTCTTGTCGAGCCCAATATTGAAGAGGCCCGAATATCCGAAGTTGAGCTTCTTGTTCTTCGGGCAAGCGCTCAGCGACTGCAGCGGCAGGCCGCGCGAGTTTGTCCGAGCCGCGATCGTGCTGTCAAAGCTTGAGAGCTGCGAGGCGATTCCGGGCAGCGGCTCAGTCAGTCCCTTCGGAACCTTGAAGAAAATGTCGGTTCCATAAGTCTTGGCGAGTGCGCCCTTTGCTGGCCCGATGTCGCCGGTGATAATGCTGGCTGCAGTGACCGGACTAATCACGCGCAGGCCGATCGACTTGGCCGTGATGATGAAGACGCGGACTGTGAGTGCGGGTGCAAGCAGGTAGGTACCTGGCGCGGCGTTCGAGTTGCGCGCGTAGCCAGCGGCGACTCCCTGCCCGATCTCAGAGCCTGCAGGGCAGGTATCAGGCGCTGCGAGGATCACGGGCTGCGTGCAGGTAGGAAATCCCTTCGTCGCAAGCGTCATCTGCTTGGGCAGGTAGACGTGAGCGAGGACGGTTTCGAAGGTCGGTTCGAGCAGCTGGCCGCTGTTCACACCACCGCTGTTTGCAGGTCCGCCGGAGCTGTTAACCGTGGCGTATGGATGAAGGTATGAGCCGACCGATGCTGGCTTCTTGTCGGTACCCGCCTTACCCAGAACCTTTGCCTCAAATTGCTGGTAATCGTCGGGGGCTGCGAAGGCGACGCTAGCTGGCAGAGCCAGGAGGGCGGACACCACAGTCAGAATCAGAATCGCTCTACGCATCTCTCCACCGATCACGTTCGATTGCCTGCTTCTTTATTGATACCAGCTCCAAGCGCCGCGTGCGCTAGATGACAGCGAGTCCTGGCCAGGAACGAGACGGGGCGGACCAAATGGCCCGCCCCGTAACTTCGTTGCTTCTGTGTTTCGGTACGACCCGGCTAGCCCCTTACTTGCAAGGAACCGTTACCGCGACGATCGGACCAACGCTGCTGATCGAATAACCAGTCGCCGTCTTCGGTGACTTGGTCTTGTCGAGTCCGATGTTGTAGATGCCGTTGTATCCGAAGTCGAGCTTCTTGTTCTTCGGGCACGCCTTCAGCGACTGCAACGGAACACCCTTGGAGTTCTTCACGGCAGCGATCGTCGCGTTGAACTGCGACAGCTGCGATGCGATACCAGGAAGTGGCTCAGTGAGTCCCTTCGGAATGATGAAATGGATGTCGATGCCGTACTTCTTGGCAGCGGCGCCCTTGGCCTTCTCGATGTCACCGGTGATGATGCTGGCAGCGGTGACGGCGCTGATCACACGCAGGCCGATGCGGGTCGGGCTCAGGATGAAAACGCGAACCTCGAGCTCCGGAGCAAGCAGATACGTGCCTGGGGCTGCATTTCCGTTACGCGCGTAACCGTGCGCAACACCCTTGCCGATGTCGGAGCCCTTCGGGCATGTGTCCGGCGCCGCGAGAATCACGGCATCGGGGCAGGTTGGGAAGCCCTTCGTGGCCAGCGTCATTTGCTTCGGCAGGTAGACGTGTGCCTCAACGGTCTCGAAGACCGGCTCTAGCAGCGCACCGGTGTTCTTGTTACCGGTGTTAGCGGGGCCGCCCGAGTCTCCAACGTCGTGGTACGGCTCGAGGAAGCTTCCAACCGAAGCTGGCTTCTTGTCAGTAC
Source organism: Actinomycetes bacterium (assembly GCA_037139475.1). Lineage (GTDB taxonomy): Bacteria > Actinomycetota > Thermoleophilia > Solirubrobacterales > Solirubrobacteraceae > F1-60-MAGs163. Next base: position 464 of record JBAXGJ010000264.1, on the reverse strand, counting down.
CGGCCTTGCCGATGACTTTCGCCTTGAAGTGCTGGTAAGTGGACGGCGTTGCGAGCGCCGCGCTTGCCGGAATCATCGCGCAGATACACGCGGCTCCGACGATCAACATTGCTTTACGCATCTCTCTCCTCTGGTTCAACTGGATTGACTTCTTATGTATTGATACCAACTTCGGCGAGCGCGTGCGCCGGTTCGCTTGCGCTTGGCGCGCAGCAGCAACTTATGCCCTGGAACGCAGCGGGGCGAGCCCTAAGGCCCGTTAGCGCCTTGCCCTTCTTTCATTTTGGCTTTAGAGCCACGCGGATTGGCGCAGCCCTCTACACACTCATTACCTTTTGAGCGCAAACAGTTGCGCGCCTGACTCCAACGTCAGGCCAAGAGCGTGAAACGAACGACGTCGTAACGACGCCCACGCAGCGCGATTCCGGAGCGAACGAGGGCTCCGCGCTTGTAGCCGGCCCGCT
>JBAXGJ010000263.1:0-2411 GCA_037139475.1 Actinomycetes bacterium | reverse complement strand
GCCAGGGATCTACGTCGCCGGGGAGTGTGGCGTGCGGATCGAGGACCTGCTGCTGATCACCGACGATGGCAGTGAGGCGCTAAACAGCCTTCCCAAGGAGCGGCAGCTAGTTAGCTGATCGGCGGCGCGGCGGGAGCGGATGGGGCAGCAGTGACGGTTGCTGTGTTGCGGAGGAAGGCCCAGCCGAAGGCGCCTAGGAAGACGACGGTCGCGATTGGTGCGATCACTTCTAGCGCGCTCACGTCGGTCAGCTCGGCGATTTCCGCCAGGCCGCTGTAGAGCTGGTATGCCGCCAGCGCCAGCACGAGCAGTCCGGTCACGAGGAAGAAGCGACGCAGGTCGAGCTTTAGGCTGCCGCGGTAGAACGCGACGCCAAGGCCGATTGAGACTGCGAAACCGATCGCTCCGCCGATGATCGTCGCTGCGGCGCCGCTTTCACCGACGGAAACAAACAGGAAGAGTGCCGTTTCGAAACCTTCACGGACGACGGCGACGAAGGCGACGGTTGCGAGTGCGAGTGTGCCGCCGCCTGCAATCGCCACACCGATCTGGTCACGCAGGTCGGTTCCCATCGTCTTCGCCTGACGTCGCATCCAGAAGACCATCCCTGTGAGCACCCCGGCGGCGATCAGCATCGTCACTGCTTCGAACAGCTTTTGCGCGGTTCCCTCGAGCTTGCCGAACGTTGCGAACAGGATGGTCGCCGCGATTGCGCTGACCAAGACTGCGGCTGCGGTGCCCTGCCAGACGGCGCGGCCATGCGTCTCGAGCGCGCCCGTCTTCTTCAAGAACGCAAGCATCAGCCCGATGATTAGGCTGGCTTCGAAGGTCTCACGAAGCGTGATTAGAAACGCGCCCACGGGCCCTCATCTGTCGAACGGTTGACCATCTCTTAGGAGACCCTAACAAAGACCGACGCAGACGGTCGGGAATGGCGCTGGGACGCTACCTGCGCCGGACCCGGGAGGACGCAATAGAATGCCTTCGCTGTGGCTCGTTTTCTTACAGCACTCAGCGTTCTGCTCGCGGCAGGCGCACTGGTCGTCGCTCCGGCGCAGGCTCAGCAGAGCAGCCAGACGACCGCCGAGCGGATCGTCGCAATCGCTCAGCAAGAGCTGGCGTTTGGCGTACACGAGGTCCCGATGGGCTCCAACAAGGGCACGCGGATCAAGATGTATGGTCTTGCGACTCAGGCGCCGCTGCGCTACTACCCGGCCGCTTGGTGCGCCTACTTCACCTCTTGGGTCACGCAACAGGCCGGCGCGCCGATCGGTTGGGACGGGCTCGGCGACGGCTTGGTCTCGCGACTGCGCGATTGGGGCCACAAGACAGGGCTTTGGCGCACGGCTCCGCAGCCCGGTGACCTGATCGCGTTCCCGCAGCACATCGGGATCGTCGAGAGCCTTCAGCCCAATGGGCTGGTGACGACGATCGAAGGCAACACAGGCGACGCCGTGCGCCGCCGGTTGCGGCTAGTCAAGAGCGCCAGCGGCTTTATCCGCGTTGCCGCGCTCAACCCACCCGTGCCGGTCCTGTCGGCTCCCAGCGACACCGTCTACCGCACCGAACCGGTGACGCTGACGGTCAAGAACAGCTCGACTTCTAAGCGGGCGATCAAGACGTACCGATGGGACCTAAACGGTGACGGCAGGTGGGACCACACGACCAGCGTTGGCCAAATTACGTTGGCATTCCCTGAGAATGGCGTCTTCCCGCTGACGGTTCAGCTCGTCGATGTGAATAGCGTCTCGGCCAAGGCGACGATCAGCCTCACTGTGGTTAACCGCCCTGGCGTCGTCATCGCCCGCTGAGTCTGCTCGCCGCGCAGGCCGCCGCGGAGTCGGCGCCGCAGTATTATCTATTGGAGATGACGAGCGGTCAGCTACCCGATATTCCAGCGAGTTTCGTCGCTAATCGCGACGCGCTCCACTCAGTCGCCGAGCAGATTGTCTCGCCGGCTAGGGCGCTCGCGGCAGGGGACGATTTCTCGCTAATCGCAACCGAGAACGGGTTCGGTACGCCGCCGCTTCCAAGCGGGGGCTGTGTCCGCGTAGACGGGCTCGATCTCGTGCTCGAAACAGGAGACGGGCAGGAACAGCGATCGCCCCTGACGAGTCTGCTCGCCAGCGCCGCCGCAGTTGGCCTGCCGTCCGACGGACTCAGCGACGAACCGCTTGAAGTCGATTCCAACGCCGCAGCGGTTCTCGCCGCTGCGTATCAGCTCGCCGACGGCGTGCTGTGTGAGTTCTACCGCGAAGCGCTACCGGTAGCGGCAGCAACCGAAAATCAGCTTTGGCCCGAGCACTTCGACATCGCGATCGAACATGGCGATGAAGTTGGCGGCAAGCGCGCCACTTACGGAATGTCGCCTGGAGATGCAGAGCACCCGCAGCCTTACTTCTATGTCGCGC
>JBAXGJ010000262.1:0-2415 GCA_037139475.1 Actinomycetes bacterium | reverse complement strand
GCGAAGTACCCGGCGCAGCACGACCTCTCTTCGCTGCGACTGCTCGGGACGGTCGGCGAGCCGATCAACCCGAAGGCTTGGCTTTGGTACTGGGAGCTGATCGGTGGCGGGAATTGCCCGATCGTTGACACTTGGTGGCAGACCGAGACCGGCCACATCATGATCAGCCCGCTGCCGGCGCTCACGGCAACAAAGCCGGGTTCCGCCACGAAGGCGATCCCGGGAGTCGAAGCGAAGGTGCTCGACGCCGAAGGAGAGCCGATTGCTCCTGGCGGCCCGCAGGGGCTGCTTGCTTTGACGAAGCCGTGGCCTGGAATGCTGCGCACGCTTTACGGCGACGACGATCGCTACGTCGAGACCTATTGGAAGCGCTTTGGCCCGGAGACTTATTTCGTTGGCGATGCCTCGCGCTGCGATGACGATGGCTGCTTCTGGGTGATCGGCCGCGTCGACGACGTAATCAACGTCTCCGGCCACAGGCTCTCAACCGCCGAGGTTGAGTCGGCGATCGTTGCCTACCACGCCGTTGCCGAGGCCGCCGTCGTGGCCGAGAACGACGAGCTCACAGGCCAGGCGATCGTCGCCTTCGTGACGCTCGAAGGCAGCTACGAGGGCGACGAGGCAATGGAAGTTCAGATTAGAGACCACGTCGCGACGCAGATCGGAAAGCTGGCGCGGCCAAAGCGAATCATCTGGGCCGATGACCTGCCGAAGACGCGCTCCGGCAAGATCATGCGCCGCCTGCTGCGTGACATTGCTGGCGGCCAAGAGCTAGGCGACGTGACGACGCTGCGCGATCCTGCCGTGATGGCACAGCTACAGGAGCGAATGGCCAGCGCCGCAGACGACGAAGACTGAGCCGTCACCCGCCGTTACCAAGTTGTTCACCTCGCTGCGGGCGATCGCCTGTAGAACCAGTCGCGATGGCGAAGCAGCAGCCGGTTCGCATAGGGATTAACGGCTTTGGCCGAATGGGCCGCCTTGCGCTGCGTGCGCTCTGGGATCACCCCGAGGTAGAGGTAGTCCAGATCAACGAGATTGCCGGCGACGCAGCCACGGCAGCGCACCTGCTGAACTTCGACTCGGTTCAAGGCCGCTGGCAGCACGAGGCGCTCGCAGACGGGGACGGGATCGTTGCCGACGGCCGACGGATCGGCTTCAGTAGCCACGCGGCGCCGGGCGATGTTCCCTGGGACGAGCTTGGCATCGAAGTTGTGCTCGAATCGACCTCGAAGTTCAAGACTCCAGAGGCGATCGCGCCGTTCTTCGAGCGCGGAGTTGACAGCGTCGTCGTTGCGGCGCCCGTGAAGCAGGGCGCGCTCAACGTTGTGATCGGCGTCAACGACGACCTCTACGACCCGAACGAGCACAAGATCGTCACCGCCGCATCCTGCACAACCAACTGCCTTGCCCCTGTCGTCAAGGTGATCCATGAGGGAATTGGCATCAAGCACGGTGCGATCACGACGCTCCACGACATGACGGCGACGCAGTCGGTTGTTGACGCTCCACATAAGGACCTGCGCCGCGCCCGCGCAGCGAGCCTTTCGCTGATCCCAACCACAACCGGTTCGGCTACCGCGATCGGGCTGATCTTCCCCGAGCTCCAAGGCAAGCTCGACGGCCTTGCCGTGCGCGTGCCGCTGCTCAATTCGTCGCTAACCGACTGCGTTTTTGAGGTCGAGCGCCCGACGACGGTCGAGGAGGTCAACGGGCTACTGCGCGACGCCGCGGCAAGCGGGCCGCTCGCCGGCATCCTTGGCTACGAAGAGCGGCCGCTAGTTTCGGTCGATTTCAAAGGCGACCCGCGCTCCTCAATTGTTGACGCTCTCTCAACGATGGTTACCGACGGGACGCAGGTAAAGGTCCTCGCTTGGTACGACAACGAGTGGGGCTACGCCAACCGCTGGGCCGAGCTCGCGCGCCGCGTAGCGCTTGCAGTCTGCTCCAGCGACCGCTGATGGCAGACTCCGGGTCGATGACCGCTAAAGCATCGGGCGACCTGCGCAACTACATCCTCGTCACGGCCGCCTACTGGGCCGACACGCTCGCCGACGGCGCCAGCCGCATCCTTGTCCTCTTCTTCTTCTACAACCTTGGCTACACGCCGTTTCAGTTGGCGACGATCTTCGTCTTCTACGAACTGTTTGGGATCATCACGAACCTCGTCGGCGGCTGGCTAGCTGCGCGCTTTGGGCTGAAGTTCACGCTCTTCAGCGGGCTTGGCGTGCAGATAGTTGCCCTCTCGATGCTGGCGTTGGCGCCGGATGCGTGGCTCGTAGTCCCTTACGTCATGGCCTCGCAGGCGCTCTCGGGAATCGCCAAGGACCTAACGAAGATGAGCAGCAAGAGCGCCGTCAAGCTGGTCGTTGCCGATGGCGATGAGGGTGCGCTCTTCCGCTGGGTCTCAATCCT
>JBAXGJ010000261.1:0-2417 GCA_037139475.1 Actinomycetes bacterium | reverse complement strand
GTAGAGCAGCGGGCTTTTAACCCGAAGCGCGCAGGTTCGAATCCTGCCGGCGGCATCTCCCACAAGGCCGATTGCGTTGCACTCCAGTCTCTGAACTGGGCGCGATCGGTGCTTGTTGCTGTTCATACAATGCGGTATAGTGGGATTCGCCCACCAAACCAAGGAGAGGTCGATGTCCGAGCTAATCGTCAAGCAGATAGATGAGAAAGGCCGCATCACGCTCGGCAAGGAGTTCGCTGGCCGTCAGGTACAGATCAACGAGGCCGCGACAGGAATCGAGCTTCGATACGTGGTCACAGTGCCGCTCGAAGATGCCTGGTTGTGGGAGAACCCTGAAGCCTTGGCGGCCGTGCAGGAAGGGCTGGGCGACGCTGCCGCCGGCAGACTGACGCGCAACCCAAAGGCCTTCAGCGATGGCGCCAAGCTGGCCGAAACGATTCCTGATGAGATCGAAGCCGCCGAGGCGTGAACTTCGAGCTCGCCTGGTCGGCCCGCGCTCTGAGCGAGTACGAAAGCCTCCAGCAGGCAGCCGCGAAGAGCCAGAAGTCGCGGCGCGCCGGTTCCCGCGGCAAAGCAAGTCGCCAAGCGGGACTCTTCAAGCAGGTCACGAAAGCGATCCAATTGCTCGCGCAAAACCCTCGCCATCCGGGGCTCAACTCACACAAATACGCGATGCTCGAGAACCCCCACCAACGTGGGGGCGACGTCTTCGGTATCTACGCCCAAAACCAAACGGCGGCAGCCTACAGAGTCTTCTGGTGCTACGGCCCGGGCAAGAGAGTGATCACAATCATCGCAATCACCGCGCACCCGTAGCTGCTCAATTCAGCCGCCGGCCTGTCACACTCGATCGATGTGGCAATGGCGAACGGTGGCGCTGGCGGCAGCAATCCTCGGCTTGGTTGTACTCCCGGCCGCCGCTAGCGCGGCGACGCACGAGCTGACGCTTTCGCCATCAGGCTCGGACTCGGCGAGCGGCAGTCGGAGCGCACCGCTGCGTACGCTCGGCGCCGCTTGGCGCAAGATTCCACTCGGTAACTCGGGCAGCTGGCTGCTGAGGCTCAAAGCCGGCAGCTACCGCAACGGCGCGCCGGTCTACTGGGAGCGGCGCAACGGGCCAATCACGATTGAAAGCGTTGACGGCCGCGACGCAGCGCGGCTTCCCGGAATGAACGTCTACCGAGTAAACGGACTGACGCTGCGAAGCGTTCGACTCGACGACGGCGGCGATGTTTTCCACTGCGAGCTCTGCAAGCGCGTGCTGCTCGATCACGTGACGCTGCGCGGCGACGGCGCGCAGGAGACGATCAAGATCAACCAGTCGAGCGACGTGACTGTCGCCGATTCCGACGTTTCCGGTGCTGGCGACAACAACTTCGACGCCGTCGCCGTTCGGCGAATCAAACTGCTGCGCAACCACTTCCATGACGCCGTTGACTGGTGCGCATACGCGAAGGGCGGCTCGACCGAGGTGATCGTGCGCGGCAACCTATTCTCGGAGTGTGGTACCGGAGGCTTCACCGCTGGGCAAGGGACAGGAATGCAGTTCATGGCCTCGCCGTTCACTCACTACGAAGCCAGCTCGGTGCTAATCGAGGGCAACAGCGTCCGTGATACCGAGGGCGCAGCGTTCGGCGTCAACGGCGGTGCCAACGTGCTGATTCGGCGTAACATTGCAACGCGGATCGGCGCCCGCTCGCACGTGCTTGAGGTCGGTTACGGCAGCCGCTCCTGCGACGGGCGGCCCGGCGACGCAGGTCGCAGCCGCTGTGCCAGCTACATCGGCGCCGGCGGCTGGGGAACGACGGTCGTTGACAACGGCGACAACTTCATTCGAATTCCAAACAGCAACGTGCTGATCTACGACAACGTGATCTCAAACCCTCTCGACGCCTCCAGCCAATGGCAGGTCTTCTCAGTTGCCGGCGAGAGGCCCGGCGCAAGTGGCGGAGTTCCGAGCGGGCTGCGCGCCGATGACGGACTGCGGATCGTCGGCAACGCGATCTACGACGGCGGCGGCGATCACGAACTCGGCCTTGGCGACGGCGACTGCCGCAGCGGCTCGAGCTGCGCTCGATCTCGCGTGATCGCCGAGAATGAAATCAACGGCAGAACCCCAACCGTCTCGCAGCGCAGCGACGGCTGGCTTGAAGTGACCGGCTGGGCCGCATCACTTCCTTCCCACACGCCGCCGGCGCCATCGCTCAGCGGCCGCGTATCGCCCGAGCCGCAGCTCTGGCGCGGCTGGCCATAGCCCCCCGCGACCTATCAGTGACGAAAGTGGCGCTCGCCGGTGAAGACCATCGCCGCGCCGCGCTCGTTGGCGGCGGCGATCACTTCGTCGTCGCGGATTGAGCCGCCGGGCTGGATTAGCGCTGAGGCGCCGCCGTCGAGCGCGCCAATCACGCCGTCGGCGA
>JBAXGJ010000260.1:0-2418 GCA_037139475.1 Actinomycetes bacterium | reverse complement strand
CGGCTGGGTAGCCCTCGCCCGGCGAGGCCCGATCCGGGCGGCCGATGTAGCCCAGCTCGAAGCCCTCGGGGAGGATCTGCATCAGGCGCGGGAACATGTACTCGCGTGCGCCCATGTTTCGCGGCTCTTCTTGAACCCAGACAATCTCTTCAAGCTGGGGGTAGCGGCCGAAGAGTTCGCGCAGGTCGCCCTCGGGGAACGGGTAGAGCTGCTCGACGCGGCCAACTGCAACGTGCTCGTTGCCTTCGCGGCGCTCGTGGTCGAGTAGGTCGTAGTAGATCTTGCCGGTGCAGAGCAGCAGCCGCGTGATCTTCTCTGCCAGCACGCGCGGCTCTGCAAGAACGGGGTAGAAGCGTTTCTCTGTCAGGTGGCTCAGCCGGCTTGTCGCCTGCGGCAGGCGCAGCAGCGACTTCGGCGTCATGATCACCAGCGGCCGGCGCTTGGCAATTGTCGCCTGGCGGCGCAGCAGGTGGAAGTACTGAGCCGGCGTCGTTACGTTGGCGACTCTCATGTTGCCTTCAGCGCAGAGCTGCAGGAAGCGCTCCAGCCGCGCCGATGAATGCTCGGGGCCGGCGCCTTCGTAGCCGTGAGGCAGCAGCAGCGTCAGGCGCGAGCTCTCGCCCCACTTGGCTAGGCCGCTGGCGATGAACTGGTCGATGATCACTTGGGCGCCGTTAGCGAAGTCGCCGTACTGGGCTTCCCAAAGCACCAGCGTGTCCGGCGACTCTTGCGCGTAACCGTATTCAAAGCCAAGGCAGGCGGCCTCAGAGAGCGGGCTGTTATGGATCTCGATTGGAGCCTGTGCCTCGGGCAGGTGCTGAATTGGCGAGTACGTCTGACCGGTTGTCGCATCGTGAAAGACGAGGTGCCTTTGGCTGAACGTGCCGCGCTCTGAGTCTTGGCCGGTAAGGCGGATCGGCACACCCTCTGTAAGAAGCGACGCGAGCGCCAGCGATTCTGCCTGCGCCCAGTCGATTCCGCCGTCTCCGTCGGCGGCGACGCGGCGACGCTCAAGCTGGCGCTGAAGTTTGCCGTGGGTATCAAAGCCTTCCGGGACGGTCAGCAGCTGCTCGTTGAGCAGGCGCAGCGATTCGTCTGAGACCTTCGTCTCGATCTTCGGGCTCTTCGTACGGTCGAGTAGATACTCGCCTGTGACCTGCTCCGGGCTTTCTAGATCCGCGGCCTCTTTGATCCGCTCCTTAAGCTCTTGGTGCTCACTGCTGAGCTTGTCCCAAACCTGCTGCTCCCAGGCCTCCACCTCATCGCGCGTGACTACCCCGGCGGTGATCAGTTTCTCCGCGTAGAGCGTGCAGGCCCGATCGTGGCGCTTGATCGTGGCGTACATCTCGGGCTGCGTGTAGGCCGGCTCATCGGCTTCGTTGTGGCCGAAGCGGCGGTAGCCGATTAGGTCGATAAGAACGTCGTGGCCGAACTCGGCACGGAAGGCCATCGCTAGATCGACGGCCGAGATGCAGCCCTCAACGTCGTCGGCGTTGACGTGGATGATCGGAACGTCGAAGCCCTTCGCGAGGTCTGAAGCCCAGTGGGTCGAGCGCGCATCTTCGATGTCGGTCGTGAAGCCGACCTGATTATTTTGGATTAGGTGCAGCGTGCCACCGACCTTGTAGCCGTCGAGGCCCTGAAGGTTGAAGGTCTCAGCGACGACTCCCTGGCCGGGGATCGCCGCGTCGCCGTGAAGGATTACCGCCATCGCCAAAGCTGGGTTGCGCTCAGCGACCGGGCCACCGCGGTCTGTCTGCGCCGCGCGAGTAGCACCGGTCACGACTGGATCGACCGCTTCCAAGTGGCTCGGGTTCGATTCCAACTTGACCAGTACGCTCGCGCCTTCGCGCAACGTGAAGTCGCGGCGGTAACCGTGGTGGTACTTGACGTCACCGGTGCCGCCCTGTGGGATCTCAGTCACGGCCTTGACGACCTCAACCGTTGAGGTGCCTTCAAACTCGCCAAAAATCGTCTCATAAGGGCGGCCGAGGTTGTGGGCCAGCACGTTGAGTCGGCCGCGGTGAGCCATTCCGATGACCACTTCGCGAGCGCCGGCCTCGGCAGCAAGCTCAACGGCTTCGTCGATCATCGGGACCGTCATGTCGAGGCCCTCGATTGAGAACTGCTGCTGGCCGAGATAGGCCTTATGCATGAAGCGTTCGAGCGCGTCGACTGCCAGCAGTCTGCGCAGCAGCGCTCGCTGCTGCTCTGGCTCCAGCGGCTTGCGGTAGAGACTGCCCTCAATTTGCTCGCGCAGCCAAGTGCGCTGCCGGTGGCTTGCGATGTGCTCGCTCTCGTAGGCCATCGTGCCGGTGTAAACCTCGCGCAGATAGGGGAGTGACTCGGCGAGGTTTTCGCCGGGAACGTAGATCCGCAGCAGCTTCGATGGGATTCGCCGCATAAGTGCGTCGGTCA
>JBAXGJ010000259.1:0-2420 GCA_037139475.1 Actinomycetes bacterium | reverse complement strand
TCAACGACAACGCCCTCGCCTGGCGTCATCGGGTGGCCGGCGGCTCCGTCGGGATCGGGCAGATCAACCAACTTCAGTGCGGTCGCAGGACCGGTTAGTTCAGTTATCTGAATAGCTCGCATAAGGCCGCTCAACCTAACAGACGACCGGCGACGCGGGAGCGCCGCCAAGTTACGGGGGCGCGGGCTGTATAAAGGCTTATGACCTCGGTCCTCTACCGGCTCGGCAAGTTCTGCGCCCGCCATCACTGGATTGTGATTGTGGCCTGGCTGGTCGTAGTCGTCGCGCTTGCTAGCTGGGTCAAGAGCAGCGGCGGGATGGTCGCCTCAAACTCGGTTGACCTGCCGAACACGCCGAGCAATAGCGCGACCAAGCTGCTGACGGCAAAACTGCCCACATTGCTCAAACCGACCAGCTCGATCGTCGTCCACTCGGCCAACAAAGGCCCGCTCACTAGCCCAGCGAACAGCGCCGCGATCGCCGCAGCCGTGGCGATCGCGAAGAAGTCGCCAGAGATTGAAACTGTCGTTAGCCCGCTGCCTTCCACGCCTACCTCGCAGGCAGCAGGCGCTCTAGTGAGCGCAAACCAGATGACCGCCCTAATCCAGGTCACGCTTACGCCGAAGTACGCGATTCCGACGGCGGTCGAGGCAAACAACCTCGTCAACCGGGTAGAGAAACCGCTCACAGCAGCGGGCCTTGAGAGCGCCGCCGACGGAAGCCTCGGCGCAGTGGCCGTCGACCCCAACGCCGCCTATCTCTCGTTCGGGATTGGAATTGCGGCAGCGCTGATCGTCCTACTGCTCACCTTTGGCTCCGCGGTGACGATGCTGCTTCCAATCATCACCGCGGTCTTTGGCGTCGTGATCGGCACAATGGTGATCACGCTGCTCTCTCACGTCAGCAGCGTCCCCTCGTCGGTCGGCGCGCTCGGTGGAATGATCGGGCTTGGCGTGGGGATCGACTACTCGCTCTTCGTCCTCTCTAGGCACCGGGAGCAGCTGGCCGATGGGATGGAGATCACGGAGTCGATCGGGAGATCGGTCGCAACCTCCGGCGCCGCCGTCCTCTTCGCCGGATCGACGGTCGTGATTGCACTCTGCTCGCTCGGAATCGCCGGGATCCCAATCGTCGCCCAGCTCGGATACCTCTCGGCGATCTTCGTCGTCACTGCGATCCTTTCAGCGCTGACGCTGCTGCCGGCCGTACTCGGCCTGCTCGGCAGGCGTTACGACGCGCTGCGAGTGCCGGGGCTGCATAAGCGCACTTCGAGGGCTGTAGACCATGACAACAGCGGCTGGGCGCGCTGGGCGCAGAGAATCGCTCGCCATCCATGGCCGCCGCTGATCGCCGCAATCGTGATTCTGGCGGTGATCGCGATCCCGATGACGAAGATGATCTTCGGCCAAATCGACACTGCAGCCGGCTCCAGCGATTCCCAAGCGACGAAGGCATACAACCTCAATTCAGCCGGCTTTGGCGAAGGCAGCAACGGCCCGATCTTGATCGTGGTAAAGCTGAAGCAGAACGCGACCGACGCAGCCTCGCTAGCGAAATTAGAGAAAGCGATCACGGCCGATCCAGACGTTCTAGCTCCCCCCGCCCCGCCTCTTTACAGCGCCGACCGTTCGACCGCCGTGATCACGGTCGTGCCTAAATCGGCGCCGCCGTCAGACGCAACTCAGGCGCTGGTCAATAGGCTGCGTGTACTGGCGCCCAAGGAACTAGCGAACACCGGGCAGGTCGCCTATGTCGGAGGCCAGACGGCCGCCTTCATCGACATTGCCGACGAGATTCAAAAGAAGCTGCCGGTTTCGATCCTGATCGTCGTCGCGCTCAGCTTCCTGCTGCTGATGGTCGCCTTCCGATCGGTGCTTGTTCCGCTGCAGGCGGCCTTCATGAACCTGCTCGGCGTTGCTGCCGCCTACGGGATGCTGGTCGCCGTCTTCCAGTGGGGCTGGGGAACAGGACTGATCGGGCTTGATGGTTCGGTGCCGATCGTCTCGTTCGTTCCGCTGATGATGTTCGCGATTCTGTTCGGCCTCTCAATGGATTACGAGGTCTTCCTTGTGACTCACATCCAAGAGGAGTACGAAGCTGGCGCCGACAACGACACCGCCGTCGTGCGCGGCCTCTCGCGCAGCGCCCGCGTGATCACTTCGGCGGCGCTGATCATGGTCTGCGTCTTCCTTGGCTTCGTCACCGACCCTGACCCAACGACGAAGCAGTTCGGTTTGGGGCTCGCATTCGCTGTCGCAATCGACGCCACGATCGTTCGTTGCATGTTGGTGCCAGCGCTGATGGTGATCGTCGGCAAGCGCAACTGGTGGCTGCCGAAGTGGCTGGCGAAGATCCTGCCGAAGGGAAGCATCGAAGGAACCGGCTTCTTCAAGAAGCTCGACGCTGAAGAGAAGGCCGCC
>JBAXGJ010000258.1:0-2424 GCA_037139475.1 Actinomycetes bacterium | reverse complement strand
GAGCAGGCCGCCGAGCGCGCGGCCGATAATGATTGCAGCGAGGCCCGCGAAGAGACTGAGGAAGATGTTGAGCGCCGCCGCCTGCGGGCGCTGCTCACGTGCGAGCCCGTCGCTGTCGGCCATCCAGGCCGAAAAGGTCGTGTAGGAGCCGAGCAGGCCGCCAGCCAGCAGCGTCAGCGCTGTGCCGGTAACTCCGGCCCCAAGCAGCAGACCAACGATCAGCGAACCGGCGAGGTTGACGGCGAGCGTGCCGGATGGGAACTGGTCGCCGCTGCGCTCAGCAACCGCAAAGACGGTCAGGTGGCGGGCGACCGCGCCGAGGCCGCCGAGCGCCGCAAGGGCAAGAACCGCCAGCGCGCTCATCGCGCGCCCTCGCCGCGCGAAGATAGCCGCACGGCAACGAGTACTGCGAGCAAACCGGCAACGACGCTGACGGCGGCGTAGCTGAGCGCCAACGTGGCGTGGCCACCGTCGATCATTTCCAAAAGCTCACGCTGCATCGTCGAGAAGGTCGTTAGGCCACCGCAGACGCCGGTCGCAAGGAAGGCGCGCAGGCGGCTCGGCCCGCTCGCCGGGTTGGGCATCCGCACGAGAATCACGCCGAGCGCTGCAGCACCAATTACGTTCGCGATCAGCGTTGCCCAGCGCCAATCCGCCCCGCTTGAGGGGAGCGCCTCGGCGAGGCCAAAGCGCGCGAGCGTGCCGAGCGCGCCGCCAGCCGCGATCGCCAGCCACAGCTCGGCGCCGCCGCGGCGCACCTGCGCCGGTAGCGCCAGCGGATCGGCCGAGCGCCGCGGGCTGTTGGCAGGGGAAGCGGACATCGTCGTCGCAGCCTAGGAGTCGCTGCGGGTCAGATGCCAGTCGCCGCAGAGATCGCACTGGTAGGGGGTGAAGCGGTCACCAAACTGCGCGCGGTCAGCGGCGGCATGGGCTCGCGCCTCAGCTTCGCTGGTGAAAGCGCGCTTGTTTTGGCACTTATCGAGCCGGTTCTGCTTCGCCGCCTGCTGGCGCTCAAACCAGTCTTCGATCCCGTTACTCATTCACTCATAGTTACAAGCAGGCAGCCGCAACAGCGATTACGATCACCCAATGCTCACTAACCGCAGTCTCGCCATCTCGTTCGCTCTCGTCGCAGCACTGGCGCTCGCAGCCTGCGGCGGCAGTGACACAGCCAGCACCAGCACGCCTTCGACCGTGACCGACAACGTCACCAGCACCGCCACTGAGGCGAGCGCCCCGGTGACGACCGGCGCTGCGATCACGACCGGTAGCGCCTCCTGCACAAAGGCTGAGATAGAGAAGGCGGTCAGCGACCTCAGCAGCGCTGATCTCCCAAATCCGAAGCTGGTTACTGACGGCGGCCCGCCGTACAAGTGCGCCAACGGGTGGGCGGTCGGCTTCATAAATGTTGGTTCTGGATCGGAAGAGTTCACGACGACCGTCGTTTGGCAGGCCGAAGGACAATTCTGGGTGCCACAGGACCGCGGCAAGGTTTGCCCCAAGCCTTCAAAAGTTCCAGCAGCGATCTACGAGCTCGCTTGTAACAGCAATTAGCGCCGCGCCAGCGGTGCCGTCCCGCGCGGCGATCACACTTTCTTGATGAGCGTAGACGTCACCGCACAGCTGCGGCGAGAATCGCGTGAAACGCGCTTGGAAGCAACGACGACGGTGCTTATCGTTGTTGCGCTTCAGGTCGCGCTGGGCGTTCTCAGCCTGCGCCACGGTTGGACTCTCTGGGGCGTTGGCGGCTGGGTTTGGTTGGTTCCAATTGTTCCCGAGCTGGTGTTGGCGCTCAATGTTGTGGCCGAGGGTCGTAGTGGTGATCTTGTTCAGACGGGTGAGCGGCGCACCTTCGCCTTTGCCCTACTACTGATCGTCACCACTTTGAATGCCCTTGCGCTTGCTCTGCTGATCATGGAGCTCTTCACCGGCGAAGTGCGTACGGGAGGCGAGTTGGCAATCGAGGCCGTGGTGGTTTGGTCAACGCTGGTCTTCACCTCCGGGATGCTGTTCTGGGAGTTGGACGGCGGCGGCCCGCGGGGCAGGGCCTTCGAGCCCGATGGCAAGCGCGATTTTCTCTTCTCCGAGATGACGGCGCCAAAGCTGGTGGCGACGGACTGGCACCCGCGCCTACTCGACTACACCTACCTCTCTTTTACGACGGCGATCGCTTGGAGCGCCGCCGACGTTCTGCCTCTGAGCCGCACGGCAAAAGTGATGATGGCGATCGAAACGTCACTCTCAGCGCTGACGATCCTGCTTGTTGCCGCCAGGGCCGTTAGCGTGATCGGCTGACGGCGGTCACGCAGTCGCGCCGCCGCAGAGTGAGTCGTCCGAATAGACTTGCCTTCACATGAGCAAGCCAGAATTAACTAGCCGCCACCGCGACACCGTCGAGGAGATCTTCCGCCACCCGACGAGCCA
>JBAXGJ010000257.1:0-2435 GCA_037139475.1 Actinomycetes bacterium | reverse complement strand
GGCTACAGGCTCACCCAGCAGCCGTTGTCGCATTGCCATTCGCGCTGCTGCTCGGGCCCTGGCTAGTAGCCGTCGCGAACCTAAACGCGATTCGCTAAGCAGCGACTTCGACTTCAGCCTGCGGCTTATTACTCAGCACCTGCGCTGGTTCAGCGCGGTGGACGATCACAGGCATCCCTTGAGTTGGTGAGATCGTAGGCGCGAGGCGAATGTTTAGCTCGTAGCCGGGCAGCACCTCAAGCCGGCAGCGTTCGAAGATCGCGCGCATGATCGCGCCGACCTCGGCCTTGCCGAAGCGCATTCCGATGCAGGTCCGCGAGCCGCCGCCGAAAGGGATGTATTGGCCTTTCTTCATTGCCTTTTTGCCCGCTTCTGTGAAGCGCATCGGGTCAAAGGTCTCAGGCGAATCCCAAACGTCGGGCAGGTGGTGGCTGGCCCACGAGCAGTAGTTGACGTGCGCCTTGCCGGGAACGGTTACGCCTGCAAACTCATATGGGTTGACCGAGCGGCGCGGGCCGATGTAGGCCGGCGGGTACATCCGCAACGTCTCATCGAAGATCATCTCCGGCGTAATCACCGGGTCATCAAGCAGCTCCGGGTTCTTTGAGAGCTCGTAGAACATGAAGGTGATGCTCGAACTCGTGGTGTCGTGGCCGGCGAAGAGCAGCGTCATCGCGTGGTCGCGGATGTGGCGGTCCTCGAGCGTTTGACCATCCTCATCCTCGGCGTCGAGCAGCAGTGAGAGAACATCGTCGCCGCGCTCTCCGTTGGCTCGGCGGCGCTCAATCTCGCCGTAGATCAGTTGGTCTAGACGCTCACGCGACTTGATCAGCTTCGAGTAGGGAGTGAAAGGGCCGCGCGCTAGCTGCAGAGCGAACTCGCGGGCGTGGAATGAGAGCGCGTTCTCAAACTCGGTCACGGCGTCGAAGTCGCCGGCGCGGGCCTTGTCAGGGTCGAGGCCGAAGAGTGCGCGCAGCGCGACGCGCAGCGCTAGGTGACGAACCCAGTCGTAGAGGTCAATCACGGCGCCGGGAATTAGGTCCTCGGCGGCGCGATCGACCTCGTCATTGATGATCTCAGTTGCGCTGGCGATCTTCTTGCTGTGGAAGGCCGGCAGCATCAGCTTGCGCGACGAACGGTGGAAGGCGCCGTCGATCGTCAGCATTCCGTCGCCGAGCAGTGGAATTAGGTCGCGCATGTAGCCGTCGCGCCAGGTGAAATTATCGGCGTTGGAAACGAGCATGTAGTGGTTCGCCTCGGGCCCGAGCATCATCACGGCGTTGAAGTGCAGCACCTTGATCGTGAAGACCGGCCCGTAGCGCTCGTAGTACTCGAGGTACATGCCAAGCGGGTCGTCGGAGAAACGGCGCGTGTTGGCGACGCTGAAGTTCCTCCGCCCGGGGGGCCACGGAACGGTCGCCGCACGGTCGTCGATTACGTCCTGGAGCATCAGCTTCAGCGGGTTGGGGCTGTGCGGGGCGGGGCCTTCGAGCATCGCGACTGAGGCTACCGCAGTGGCTTGGCCCCAAGCAGACGAACGGCCCCGGGGGGACGGGGCCGTTCGCTACTGCTGAGTGCTGTGCTGCTGCTTAGCGCTTGCTGCGCAGCTTGGCGACGATGTCCGCCACGCGCTGCTGCAGGGTTTCGTTTACTGCGTTGGCGTCGAGCGTCTTTGGCTCGGCGCGGTTAACGGTCTCGCAGGAGCCGTTCGGGTTCTCTGCCGTCGCATCGGAAATCACGTCGGCGTTGTCGAGGTTGGCCACGTCTGTGCCGTCGCCGCAGCTGATCATGTCGGCTTCGCCGTCACGCGCATTAAGGCGGTCGTTACCGGCGCCACCGTTGAGCGTGTCTCCAACTGTGTCGACTGCTCCGTCAGCGCCAGCAACAACGTCGGCGCGCGCAACTGCCCAGAGGCGGTCGTTGCCGTCGCCACCGTTTAGGACGTCAACGCCAGCGTTCGCGAACAGCAGGTCGTTGCCTGCGTCGCCTGAGAGTGCGTCGTCGCCGCGGCCGCCGACAACAAGGTCGTTGCCTTCGCCAGCACTGACAACGTCAGCGCCATCGAGCGCAAATACGCGGTCATTGCCGCCGAGCGCGGAGATTGAGTCTGCTGCCTTCGTTCCAACAAGGCGTTCACCTGAGTCGGTGCCGGTCAAGCTGGCTGCCGATGCAACAGAGGCCGTAGCTGCAAGCGCGGCCAATGAAGTGGTGAGGATTGGGATGATTCGATTGCGTTGCATTTGGGTTCCTTCCCTTGGGGTAGTTGGTGCTGATGTGGGGGCTAAAACCCTGATCGTCATCAGGAGTTGCGGTCATCGCTGAGCGATGCTGCGGCGGGATTGTCATACTTCGCAGGCGCCCGGGGGCGTAGCTCAGTTGGTTAGAGCGCCGGCCTGTCACGCCGGAGGTCGCGGGTTCGAGTCCCGTCGCTCCCG
>JBAXGJ010000256.1:0-2437 GCA_037139475.1 Actinomycetes bacterium | reverse complement strand
GCAGAGCGCTATCGCGGCGCGCATGCTAAAGGTCGACGTCAACATTGCGGCCGGCACAGTCTGCGAGCGGCCCGGCGACTACCGTGAATCGCACAGCGCCGCGCGGCGCGGTTTGGACTTCCTGCGTCTTGTCGACAGCACGAACGAGATGATCTCGTTCCGTCGACCCGGCGTTGAGCAGCTGCTTCTCAGCACCGGTGAGCCCGCCGCTCTCCTAGCGTTCGTGGCGCGCTACATCGAACCGCTTGATCGCTACGACGAAGATCATTCGACCGAGCTGCGGCACACGCTCGAGGTCTTCTACTCGCAGCAAGGTCGGCTCGAGCCATCGGCGCGCGAGCTTCACGTTCACGTGTCGACGCTCCGATACCGGCTCGAGCGGATCGAGAAACTAGTCGGCGTAGACCCGCGCGCTGGCGAGTCGCGACTAGACCTTGAAGTTGCGCTGCGCGCCGCGCAGGTGCTGCCAATTCACCGCGACAGCCGCTGAGCGGCGGCGCTTAAACGTCCTCGTAGATTCCGCTGCCTTCGTCGCCCGAGCGAGCCTCAGGCCATACGGCGTTGGAGCGCTCTGAGTCCATGTTGTAATCAGTGTGATGCGCCTTGAACAGGTTGGCGCCGAACTCGCGTGAGGCGGCCAGAGGGTCGGTTGGATCGAAGCGCACTTCGCCGCGCGTGTTACCAATACCGGTAACGACGCCGACAAACTGATGGTGGAGGTAACGCGACACTTCGCCGATCTGAGTGACTACGGCCAGCGACGCAGCCTGGTTACTCTCCTCGGCTGAAAGCAGCAGCGCAGACCGCTTACCGCGAATCCCTTCCGCCACCTCTTCGTAGCGCGGATAGCTTGCCGAGGCGTAACAGACGAGCCGATCGAAGAAGTTCTTCAGGCTCGCCGCCATGCCGTAGTAGTAGAGCGGCGTTGCGTAAACCCACGCATCTGCGGCAAGCAGTTGGCCGTGCATCAACTCCGAGTAGCCGTCATTGATCGAGCAACTGCCGTCAGCTTTGCGGCAGCTGCGGCAGTCACGCAGTAGTCCACTAGTGACCTGATTGAGATCAACTAGCTCAGCGGTATCGCCCTCCGCGCGAGCCCCCTGCGCAAATGCTTCTGCAAGCATTCGCGAATTGCCATCGGGGCGCGGGCTCGCGCAGAGGACTACCGATTTCATTTAGACGCGGCCTGTGCCCTGCGGATTTGCGCGGACGCCAAGCGCATCCATCGCTAGACGGCAAGCAACACGGGCAGCCTTGTTCGACTGATCGTGAACCGGCGAGCACTCTGTGATCACGTACGCGTCAACGCCCTGCTTTACAAAGGCGCGAATCATCTTGATCACTTCGCGAGGAGTTAGGCCACCGCACTCTGGCGTCGTTACGCCGGAGGTGAAGCCTTGATCCATCACGTCTAGGTCGGTGTGGAGGACGACACCGTCGGTCCCATTCCAGGCAATCTCGAGAATCCGTTCAACGGTCTTGTCGATGCCCCACTCATCGATGTCCCAGATCGTGATCATCTGGATCCCAGTGCGATCGACATACTCGCGCTCCTCCCGAGGGTTTAGAGGGCCGTTGATTCCGACCAGCGCAACATTGTGCGGATCGACGTTGGGCAGCTCGGCCGCGCGGCTCACCGGACATGCGTGGTTGAGCGTTTCGCCGGCCACATCGACGGCCGTATCCATGTGCGAATCGAGGTGCACGTAACCCATCTGACCATCAATCAGCTTTGAGATCGCTGATGTGACTGGGATCGGGCAGGAGTCGTCTCCACCGAAGATGATCGGGAAAGCGCCGGCCTCATAGATCTCAGTGATGCAGCGTTCAGCGCGCTCAAATGTTCGCGCTGCGTTGCCGGGAACGATCGACACATCGCCGCAGTCGGCGAGCCCTAGCTCGTCAAAGAGATCGACTTGAAACTCGCCGTGGTACGGCGTGTATGCCTCCGAGGTGTCGCGAATAGCGCGCGGGCCGTAACTGGTGCCCGGGCGACAGGTGTTCGTCCCCTCCCAAGGCATCCCCAGCACGCCAGCCTTAACGCCGGCTGCCTCCAGCTCCTCACGGATCGGCGGAACGACCTGTGCGCCCATGAATGAGCGGATGCCCGCGAGCAGCGTGTTCGGGAAATCGTTCTCCCCTTCGCGCCGCCCGAAGGTGCGGTAGTGATCGTGCTGAACCTCAGCCATTCTCTTCTCCTTGGTTGGTGTTATGTCGGCTCATTGGCCGTAACGCTCTGTGAATGCTGCGGTTGCCTGCTCGAAGCAGTCGCGCGGGGCGCGCAAGATGCCGGCGCCAATCTGTCCGCCGCCGCGACCGGCAAGGCCGGCGTCGATCGCGGGCAGGATCCCCGTCTCAATGACTTTGAAGATTTCGATCCCGACCGGCGTACCGCGATATCCGAAGTAAGGAATTAGGAAGTCGCTGTGCTCGGCAA
>JBAXGJ010000255.1:0-2440 GCA_037139475.1 Actinomycetes bacterium | reverse complement strand
CCCAGTGGGAGCACCGCCGGGCGCCAAACTTGGAATACCGCGTGATGAAAGGCGAACGCCTTGAGTTCGCCGACAACGAGTTCGATACGGCGACCGCGATCGAAGTCCTCGAGCATGTCGGGGACCCAGAGCTAGTGCTCTCAGAGATGGCAAGATGCGCGCAGCGTTGGCTACTCGTGTCGGTACCGCGGGAACCCCTTTGGCAGATGACTAACCTCGCGCGCGGCGCCTACTGGAGCGACCTAGGCAACACGCCTGGCCACGTAAACCACTGGTCTAGCCGCTCCTTTCGACGCTTGATCTCTCGCTACGGGACAGTTGTTGAGCTACGCCATCCATTCCCTTGGATCATGGCGGTAATCCGTCTCGATGGCTGATCAACGAAAAGCTAACGCAGGCTCCGAGCAGACCCAGTCCAACTACGTTGATGGAGCGAGGGTTCTCGCAGTTGGCGTAGGCGCGACGGGGCTGCTCACGTTCCTTTACTTCGCGCTCTCCTCGCACCTGCTGTCGGCCAACCAGTACGGCGAACTAAGCGTCCTCTGGGCGGCCCTCTTCATCGTCATCTCGGTCATCTACAGGCCGATCGAACAGCTCCTTTCTCGGACGATCGCTGACCGCCGTGCCCGCGGCGCGCACCACAGTCATCCGTTGCGCGGCCCAATCAGCATCCAAACCGCCTTCGCACTTGGTTTCCTAGCAGTCGCGCTGATCCTTAGACCGCAGATAGAAGACCTTTTTGGCGGCTCGGTGACTCTCTATTGGATCTTTGTCTGCGCAACGTTGGCTTATGCCGCCAGCTACTTTGCGCGCGGCTACTTCGCCGGCCACCAGTGGTTCGTGCTCTACGGCGGCCTGATGCTCTTTGAATCCTGCGCGCGAGTCTGCTTCCCGCTGGCAGTACTCGTTGGCATCACCAGCGGCCAGGATGCAATTGCGCTCGGCATCTTCGCTGCCCCAGTCGCATCGCTGCTGGTAGTGCCGTGGGCGATTGCAAGGCACGCGCGGCTTGATAATGGCGCGCCACCGATTGAAGTCAGCGCCGTTGCTGGCAGCAGCGTCGGCTTCGCGGCATCGGTCGCCGTAGTTCAGCTAAGCGAGCAGACACTTCTTAATGCCGGCGTATTGGTGGCCGATTCGGTTGCAGGGGCGGCAACGGCCGGTGCCGTTTTCAGCGTCCTTCTGATCACGCGGGCGCCGCTCCAGCTCTTCCAGTCGATCCAGACGACGCTGCTGCCGCATCTAACTGGCCTCGAGGCAACGGAAGGCGGTGAGGAGTTCTCGAAGGCGATCAAGGTGACCGTTCGTGCGATCGCGGGCTTCGCTGCGGCATCGGCGCTAGTAATGGTTGTTGCTGGCCCGTTTGTGATGCAAGTGCTGTTCGGCGACGACACCACCTACGGTCGCTGGGGGCTAGCAGCAGTCGCTCTCGGAATGGGCTTCCACCTCACAGCAGGGACGCTCAATCAGGCCGCACTAGCGCGCGGGCAAGCGCGGGCCGCGGGCGTCATCTGGGCACTGGTGGCTCTCGCATTTACGGCTTGGATGTTCGTACCGCTCGTCTCTTCTGTGCTGCTCCGCGCCGAGCTTGGCTACCCGACAACGACGCTGATCCTGAGCCTCCTGCTGTACGTCCTCTATCGGCAACCGAAGGCGGCCGACGGTGACCTAGTCCCGGTCCGTAGCAGCGTTGAGGATGTCGTTGAAGGCAGCGACGGGATCCTCTTGACCAAAGATCGCGGAGCCGGCAACTAGCCGGTTTGCGCCTGCCGCGACGCATAGCCCCGCAGTAGCTCGGTCCACTCCCCCGTCAACTTCGAGCACAACGTCGGGCCCGATGATCGCTCGCAGCCGTGTGATCTTCTCAACCGAACTCGGGATGAACTTTTGCCCGCCCCAGCCTGGGTTGACCGTCATGCAGAGTGCCTGATCTAGCTGCACCTCTTCATAGATTGCAAGTGGCGTGGCGGGGTTGACCGCCAGGCCAGCAGCGCAACCGTGATCGCGGATCAGGGCCAAGGTGTAGTCGACCGCACAGGTCGCTTCGGCGTGAACGATGATCGTCTTTGCCCCGGCCACGGCGAATGCTTCGACCTGGGTTTTCTCGGGGCTCTCGACCATCAAGTGGACCTCGAGGTCGACGTCAAGGTCGCGCAGCGCCTCGCAAACCTGAGGACCCATCGACAGCGGCGGGACAAAGTGACCATCCATTATGTCGACGTGGATAGTTTTGGCGCCGGCTGTTTGTATTAGCTGAACCTGCTCGCGCAGTTCACCAAAGTTGGCTGACAGGATCGATGGGGCGACTTCCACGTTCATCACTAAACCTCCACCAACATTGAAGTACCGCAGTGCGAACATTGCGTAGTCGCAGTACTCGACATGCGGACAATTGTTTGATGCTCGCCGCAGCCCGGGCAGACAGAGCGCAGCTCATAGC
>JBAXGJ010000254.1:0-2442 GCA_037139475.1 Actinomycetes bacterium | reverse complement strand
CGTTGACGCCGACGACGATGTCTTGCTTAGTGCGGTAGCGCTCCTGGTAGCCCCAGGCCGATTCGTCGATCTCGGCCGTGATGAACTCGATTGCGTTGACAGCGCCGCCGAGCTCATCGACCTTGGCGATCAGCTCCGACGAGCGGCTTTCGATCTCTGCCGTCAGCGATTCGACGTAGTACGAGCCAGCGAACGGATCAACGGTGTCGGCCGCGCCCGATTCGGCGGCGATGATCTGCTGCGTGCGCAGCGCCGTCTTCGCGGCCTGCTCGCTCGGCAGCGCCAGCGCCTCGTCAAAGCCGTTCGTGTGTAGCGACTGCGTGCCGCCGCAGACGGCGGCGAAGCCTTGCAGCGCTACGCGGACGATGTTGTTCTCCGGCTGCTGCGCGGTCAGCGTGACGCCGCCGGTCTGGGTGTGGAAGCGCAGCATCATCGCCTTCGGGTTGGTCGCGCCGAAGCGCTCTTTCATGATCTGCGCCCACATCGTTCGCGCGGCGCGGAACTTCGCGACCTCCTGGAAGACGTTGTTGTGGCCGTTGAAGAAGAAGGCCAGCCGCGGCGCAAAGTCGTTGACGTCAAGGCCTCGGTCGATCGCTGCCTGCACATAGGCGATCCCGGTCGAGAGCGTGAAGGCGACCTCCTGAACTGCCGAGCAGCCCTTCTCACGGAAGTGGTAGCCGGAGATCGAGATCGTGTTCCACTTCGGAATCTTTTCGGCGCAGTAGGAGAAGACGTCTGTCGTCAGCCGCATCGAAGCGTCGGGCGGGTAGATGTAGTTGCCGCGCGCGATGTACTCCTTGAGGATGTCGTTCTGGACCGTTCCGCGGAGCTGATCGCTCGGCACTCCCTGCTCCTCGCCAACGAGGTCGTAAAGCATCAGCAGCACCGAGGCCGGCGCGTTGATCGTCATCGAAGTTGAAACCTGATCGAGCGGGATCTGATCGAACGCCGTGCGCATGTCGTCGATCGTGTCGATCGCCACGCCGGTGCGGCCAACTTCGCCTTCGCAGAGCGCGTTGTCGGAGTCGAGCCCAAGCTGGGTTGGCAGGTCGAAGGCCATCGAGAGGCCGGTGCCGCCGCGCGAGAGCAGGTAGCGGTAGCGCTCGTTTGATTCCTTCGCGCTGGCGTAGCCGGCGTACTGGCGCATCGTCCACTGCTGCGAGCGGTACATCTGCTCGTGCACGCCGCGCGTGTAAGGGAAGTCGCCGGGCTGGCCGAGCTCGAGATCTTTCGGCACCTCAGCCTCGCTGTAGAGGGCGTCGATCTCGATTCCGGAATCGGTGAAGCGGCGCGGGTCGTCGGGGCCGACGATCGGCGCGATTGTCAGGCGCTCGTCTTGCTCTGAAGAAGCCATTGGGGAACCGTACCGCCGGATCGAAAAAGAGGTTGTGCCGTACGCTGCGCGCTGTGGAGGTTTCGGTCCGACTATTTGCAGGCCTGCGCGAACGCTTCGGCAGCGATTCGCTCCAGCTTGAGCTGGCCGACGGCGCCAGCGTCGCTGACGCGCTGGTCGCGCTGAGTGGGCAGCTAGACGCCAGCGGCTGCCTGCTGGCCGTCAACCGCGAGTACGCCGACGATGATCTTGTCCTTGCGGCCGGTGACGAGCTGGCTTTGATCCCGCCGGTCTCCGGCGGCGCTGCGCAGTCGCATGTCGCGCTCAGCGATTCGCCACTCTCGCTGGATCTGCTGCTGGAGAGGGTCCGCGACCCGCGCGCCGGGGCCGTCGTCAGCTTCTCCGGCGTCACGCGCGAAGTCGATTCGCTCGACTACGAGGTCTACGCCGAGATGGCTTTGGAGCAGATGGCTCGCATCGTTGAAGCGGCGATCGAGCGCCACGGGCTCTGCGCCGCCGCCGCCGAGCACCGCGTCGGCACAGTTCCTTTGAGCGAGGCCAGCGTGATCGTCGCCGCCAGCGCTCCGCACCGCGGCGAAGCTTTCGCTGGCGCGCGCGAAATCATCGACGAGCTGAAGGCCTGCGCGCCGATCTGGAAGGTCGAAGTTGAGGGCCAGGAGCGGCGCCGCGTCGAAGGCGAGAAGCCAAAGCGGCTGCAGGATTAGGTGGCCGCGGCTGATTCGCACGAAACTGCCCGCCGCAGCGATCTTCAACTCCGTAAACTCGGCCAATGGCCACTTCCCTAGTTACCGGCGGCGCAGGCTTTCTTGGTTCGCACCTTTGCGACGAATTGCTGCGCCGTGGCGACCGCGTTATCTGCGTCGACAACCTTGAGACGGGCTCGCTGCACAACATCGAGCACATTCGCGCCGACGAGTTCACATTCGTCAACTGCGACATCACCGAGCCGTACTTCATCGAGGAGCCGATCGACTCGGTCTACCACCTCGCTTCGCCGGCCTCGCCGATCGACTACCTGCGCCTGCCGCTGCAAACTTTGAAGGTTGGTTCGCACGGAACTCATCACACACTCGGTCTTGCGAAGGAAC
>JBAXGJ010000253.1:0-2444 GCA_037139475.1 Actinomycetes bacterium | reverse complement strand
GGGAACCAGCACTTGACCTTGCGGCCGTCGACGGGGCCGCCGGCAAGGCCGTAGATCAGCTCGCGGCTCGAGGTTCCAAGTGCAACCTCGTAGTTGCCGGGGCGCTCAACGTTGCCGCTGATCGAAACCAGCTTCGTTCCGGCTGAATCCTTGACGCCGATCGCGGCGTAGCCTTCGGCGCCAAGCTCGATGATGCTTGGGATTGCCGAGAGCGTCTCCACGTTATTGATCAGCGTTGGGCCGTTGAAGAGCCCCTCGTTGGCCGGGAACGGAGGCTTCAGGCGCGGGTTGCCGCGCTTACCTTCGAGCGAGTCGAGCAGCCCCGTCTCCTCACCGCAGATGTAGGCTCCGGCGCCGCGCGCCAGTTCTAGCTGAACACTGAAGCCGGAATCGAAGATGTTCTCGCCGATAATTCCGCGCTCGCGCGCCTCAGCAATTGCGGCGTCGAGAATGTCGCCCTGCTGGTCGTACTCGCCGCGGATGTAGATGTAGTTGATCGTCGCGTCGACCGCGAAGGCGGCAATCAGCAAGCCTTCGATCAGCTGGTGCGGGTTCTTCTGAATCAGCTCGCGATCCTTGAAGGTGCCGGGCTCCGACTCATCGGCGTTGCAGACGACGTACTTCTGCATGTCGCCCTTTGGAATGAACGAAGCCTTCTTGCCCATCGGGAAGCCGGCGCCGCCGCGGCCACGCAGGCCGGAGCCGCTCAGTTCGGTGATTAGGTCCTCGCGCTTCATCTTCAGCGCAATCGGCAGCTGCGTGTAGCCGCCGCGCGCCATGTAAACGTCGATCGTGTTCAGGCCCGGCTCGTCGATGCCCTTGAAGAGCAGTGTGTCGGTCACTTTTCAGCCACCTTTGGGTCGGCGCTAGGGCGCTTGAGCAGCTGCCGCTCTGGCAGCGGGTCGTCACCCTGGCGGATTTGGCGTGCAAGCTCAGGAACTTCGTTGAGCCCTATAGGACCTACGTATATGCCGTTGACTGAGGCCATTGGCGCGATGTCGCAGGCGCCGAGGCACTCGAAGCCGCGGACGTTTACGTCGGGGTCCTCACCGAGCTCGCGTTCGAGCGCCGCGAGCAGCTCGTCGGCGCCGCAGAGCGAGCAGGAGATGTTGGTGCAGACGTAAACCGACTTGCGGCCGAGCTGCTCCATTTCGAACATGTCGTAGAAGGTCGCGACGGCGGTCAGAGCTGCCGGCGTGCGGCCAAGCACTGCGGCAGCTTGCTCAATTCCTTCCGGCGGGCACCAGCCGTAATGCTCTTGAACGGCGTAGAGAGCAGGAATGAAGGCTGAGTCACCGACCGGGAAGCGGCGCATCCCGTCCTCGATTGCCGCCCGCAGCTCGGCCGGCACCTCGGTCGTAGCCGGGTCGGGAACGACGGCCGGCTCTTTATCGAGGTCGGCGGCGCGGTCCCAGCCGGGAATCCGCGAATCGTTCGTGAAACGGGCAACGTGGCGCTGGATGTCGGTCATCAGCGATCCACCCCGCCGATAATCGGGTCGAACATCGCGACCGTTGCGAGCATGTCGGCGATCAACCAGCCCTCTGTGGCGGCCGGCGCGGCCTGCATGTTGACGAGGCTCGG
Organism: Actinomycetes bacterium; assembly: GCA_037139475.1. Taxonomy (GTDB): domain Bacteria; phylum Actinomycetota; class Thermoleophilia; order Solirubrobacterales; family Solirubrobacteraceae; genus F1-60-MAGs163. The sequence continues at coordinate 860 of JBAXGJ010000253.1, read as the reverse complement.
GTCGCGCATGTGGACGCGGGCCGGCTTGCTCGAGCCATCGGAGCGGACAAAGCAACCGAGTTCGCCGCGGGCGCCCTCAATCGCGTAGTAGGCCTCCCCGGCAGGAACGCGCATCCCTTCGGTTACCAGCTTGAAGTGGTGGATCAGCGCCTCCATCGAGGTCGCCAGTTCGTGTCGGGGCGGCAGCGCGATCTTGCGGTCCTCGGTGATTGTTGGCCCGTCGGGGAGGTTGTCGAGCGCCTGAACGATGATCTTGATCGACTCTTTGACCTCCGCAAGGCGAACCTGGAAGCGATCGTAATTGTCGCCCTTCGTGCCAACCGGAATCTTGAAGTCAAAATCCTCGTAGGAGCTGTAGGGCATCGCTTTGCGCAGGTCCCACGGATCGCCCGCGGCACGCAGCAGCGGCCCCGTAACACCAAGCTCACGTAGCTTTTCTGCCGGAAGCGGGCAGACGTCGCGCTGGCGCTGGAGGAAGATCTCGTTCTTGTTCAGCAGGTCGCCGTAGGTATCGGCGCGCTCGGGCATGATCGCGCAGAACTTGCGTACTTGCTCAATCCACCCCTCGGGAATGTCTTCGATCACGCCGCCGATCTGGAAGTAGCGCGTGTGCATCCGCTGGCCGGATGACATCTCAAAAAGGTCGAGCAGCGTTTCGCGCTCACGGAAGCAGTACCACCAGACCGAGATCGCGCCGAGGTCGAGCGCGCTCGTCCCGAGGAAAACGAGGTGGCTCATGATTCGATTTAGCTCCAGGTGAATCACTCGCAGATACTGGGCGCGCTTTGGGATCTCAACTTCCAGTAGCGCCTCAACTGCGCCGCAGTAGGCCATCGCGTTGAAGTAGTAGGAGACGTAAT
>JBAXGJ010000252.1:0-2451 GCA_037139475.1 Actinomycetes bacterium | reverse complement strand
TGAACGCGCGTGTTCATCTCGAGGAAGAAGTATTCGCCGTCCTGCAGCATCCCTTCGACCGTGCCTGCGCCGACGTAGCCAACGGCTTTGGCGGCTTCGACGCCAATCTTGCCGATCTTCGCGCGCAGCTCCTCGTCAACGACCCAGCTGGCGGCCGGAGCCTCTTCGATCAGCTTCTGGTGGCGACGCTGGATTGAGCAGTCGCGCTCGCCAAGGTGGATCGTGTTGCCCTGCGTGTCGGCGAGGATCTGAACTTCAATGTGGCGCGGGTTTGGCAGGTAGCGCTCGATGTAGACGCGGCCATCGCTGAAGAACTTCTCACCCTCGCGTGAGGCGCCTTCGAAAGCCTCTTCGAGCTCATCGGCGGTAAGCGCGACGCGGAAGCCCTTGCCGCCGCCGCCACCGGAGGCCTTGATCGCGACCGGGTAGCCGACCTCTTCGTCGATGATCTTGCGCGCGAGCTCGACGTTCTCAACCGTCTCGGTTGTGCCTGGGACGATCGGCACGCCAGCAGCCTGCATCAGCTCGCGAGCTGACGTCTTGCTGCCCATCGATTCGATCGCGCTGGCCGGTGGGCCGATGAAGACGATTCCGTTGTCGGCAAGCAACTGGGCGAACGGGGCGTTCTCGGCGAGGAAGCCGTAGCCAGGGTGGACGGCCTCGGCGCCGCTCTCCTTGATCACTTCGAGCAGCTTCTCAACGTTGAGGTAGCTCTCCGCGGCCGGCCCAGGGCCGAGCAGGTAGGCCTCGTCGGCGGCCTGAACGTGGAGCGCGTCGCGGTCGAGCTCGGAGTAGACGGCGATCGATTTGATCCCCATCTCCTTGCAGCAGCGGATTACGCGGAGTGCGATTTCGCCGCGGTTGGCGATCAGAATTGAGCTGAACATTGAGCCGGGGAGCTTACCCGCAGAGCGGATTGAAGGCGGTCTGGGCCATGCGCTTCTCAGGCCCTGCTTGCGGCCCAGTTGGCCGGCAACTGTGGCTGGCGCTGGACGCCTTCGCTGAGCGCGGCGGCGAGCCAAGCAGGCTGCCTTTGCCCGTCTGCCATCGGCTCTGGGGCGTTCTCATCAAGAAAGCGCCGCAGCGCAGCGACAATCGCCGCGGCCTCGCCCTCGGAGGCTGCTGGACTGCTGATTTCGATCTGGGTTGGTCGCTCAAGCATCAAGCCTGAGCCTAGCGCGACGGCAGCTAGCCGCTAAGTCCGGCCTGCCCTGGCTTGACGGTCCAAGAGAAGGTTCCGGAAATCCCGTTCCACGGGTTGCCGGCCGGGTCGTTGAGCGGCATCTTCTCGGTCGACTTCTGCTTAATCGTCTTCATCCGAATAAGGTCGCAGCCGAAACCAGTGCCGTCGGCCTTGACACGTCCCCAGCCGTGGTGGTCAACGTCGCCGTTCTTCAGCCACGGGTTGGCGCCGAGCAGGATGTCGTAAATCACCTTGCCGGTTTGCGGGTATGGCTTCGTTGAGTCGTCGGGCGCGCCGATGCCGACCGCTGCCTTCAGCCCACCGTCGCCAAGGCCTTGCGAGCTGATCGAGCCGCCGACGAATTCCGTGCCGACCGCAGCCTTGTCGTCGTCGTTGACGCGCAGGTCACCGGCGGCGAAGGTGTGAATGTCGCCGACAACGGAAATGACGTTCTTGATCGAGTTGTCGCGGATGTAGCTGAGAACCTCGGCGCGCTGAGCCTGATAGCCGGTCCAGTCGTCGAGGTTGTAATCGGTTGTGGCGCCGAACTTGGTGTTCATCATCATCGTCTCGTTGGCGATCACCTTCCAAGTCGCGGTTGAGTTCTTCAGCCGCTCCTTGAGGAAGGCGAGCTGATTCGCGCCGAGGAACTGGCGCGGCGCGTTCAGTGCGGCGACATTCTCCGGCTTCGTCAGGTCAACTTGGCCGATGTCATCAAGCGGTTGGTTCTCGCGGTACTGACGCTCGTCGAGCATGATGATTTCGACGTGCTTGCCGAAGCGCAGCGAGCGGTAGATCCGCTGGCCGTCGCCACCCTTGATCGGATTGATCGGCATGCTCTCGAAGAACGCTTGGTAGCCGGCCTTCTGGCGCGCGAGTGAGTACTTCTTCGCTGGGGCAAGGCCGCCGTCAGCGCCTGCGCCGCCAGCGTAGTTGTCTTGAACCTCGTGGTCGTCCCAAGTTGAGACCATCGCGAAGTTTGCGTGCATCGCGCGCAGGTTGGCGTCGGTGCGATAAAGCTTGTACTTGTCGCGGTACTGCTGCAGCGTTACCGATTCGCCGCCCGGATCGTTACGAACGCCATCGGCGCCGACCTTGTGGTAGGCCTCGGCGTAGATGTAGTCGCCGAGGTTAACAACGAAATCAAGGTCGTCCTTGGCCATCGCGGCGTGCGCGTTGTAGTAACCGAAGGTGTAGTCCTGGCAGGAGAAGAAGGCGAAGCGGACCTTCTCGTTCGAGTCGGCCGGCAGTGCCGTGCGGAAGCGGCC
>JBAXGJ010000251.1:0-2467 GCA_037139475.1 Actinomycetes bacterium | reverse complement strand
CTCCCTGCTGGCACGATCACGAAGACCTACAAGGTGCCGCTCTCGATCAAGCCGGGGCAGAACCTCAACCTTTACGACGCCGTCAAGGCCGACCAGCGCCCAAGCGAAGCAGGCTGGATCATTGGTTTCCGACCAAACCTCAAGCTGGCCGACGGCAGCACGCCTCCGGTCGACCAGATCCACCTCCATCACCTCGTGATGCTGCTCAACAACGACATCGTTGTCGCCTCAGGAGAAGAGAAGACCTTCGTCACACTGCCAAATGGCTTTGGCTACCCATACAAGCCGACCGATCGCTTTCTGCTTAACCACATGATTCACAACCTCACCGCAACGCCCGAAGAAGTTGTCTTCGAGTACACAGTTGACTTCCTACCCACCACAGCTCCGGCAGCGGCCTCGATCATGGGCGTGCAGACACAGTTCGTTGACGTTGAAGGCGGCAAGGCTTACCCGGTCTTCGACGTGCAGCGCAACGCCGGCGTCAACGGGCGCTACACCTACCCAGCCCAGGCTCCGGCCACACTCGCGCCGCGCAACCGCGTTCGGATCCAACACGATGGAACGCTGGTCGCGACGGCAGGCCACCTCCACCCCGGCGGCCTCTTCACCGAGCTTTTCGTAACGCGCGGCGACAAGACGGTTAAGATCTTCCACTCCGACGCCTACTACTACGGCGCCGCCAAGATGCTCTCATGGAACGTTTCGATGGGCTCAACCTCGCCCGACTGGCGCGTCGCCGTCAAGCGGGGAGACATCCTTAGCGTGCAGGTCACCTACGACACCTCGAAGGCGGCTTGGTACGAATCGATGGGCATCTCTCCGGTCGCCTTGAGCAACTCACCTTCCGGCGGAATTGATCCCTTCATACCCGAGCAGTACGCGACGCTCGATCAGACCGAAGTTCTCACGCACGGCGAGCTGAAGGAGAACCGCGACTACGGCGGCCTCAAGACTCGGGGCTACGCAGACGCCCGCAAGCTTGCCGACGGCCCAACACTGGCGCAGGTCAAAGTGAAGGACTTCCTCTACCAGCAAGGCGACCTGACGATGCCGGGCAAGAAGGGCCTGCCTCCGGTCGTAGCGCCTGGCAAGTCAATCACGTTCGTAAACCAAGACCCGACCAATGTGGTCTTCCACACGGTCACTCCGTGTAAGGCACCTTGCAACCTCAGCTCCGGCATCAGCTACCCACTCGCCGACAGCGCCCAGGTTGATTCTGGTGAGCTTGGCTTTGGGCCGGCCGGCATTACAGCTTCGGCCAACCGCGCTACGTGGTCAACGCCGACCTACTTGAAGGCCGGCACCTACAGCTACTTCTGCCGGATCCATCCATTCATGCGCGGCGCCTTCCGCGTCAAGGCCGCAAAAACCGCAAAAGCAAAACGCTAAGCGCGCCATAGACTCACCCGGTAGTGTCGGCAAATGACTGCCGCACCGGATCAGCACGCACTCGAACAGCGCCTGAAGGGGCTGCTTGAGCAGGAGTCGTTCGAGCCGCCAGCAGCATTTGTTGAAGCAGCGGCGCTGAACGACCCCGCTATCTACGCCGAAGCCGCCACCGACTCACCCGCCTGGTGGGGAGAGCGCGCGCTCGAGCTCGACTGGTTCGAGCCGTTCACGAAGACGCTTGACGACTCGGCCGCTCCTTTCTACAAGTGGTTTGAGGATGGCAAGCTCAACGCTTCCTACAACTGCCTCGACCGCCACGTTGAGGCTGGCCTCGGCGACCGCGTAGCTTTCCACTGGTTCGGCGAAGAGGGTGAGCAGCGCGACATCACCTACGCCCAGCTGCTGGCCGACGTCAAGCGGGCCGCCAACGCGCTGAAGGCCCGCGGCGTTGGCCCCGGCGACGTCGTCGGTATCTACCTGCCAATGATCCCTGAGGTCGTCGTCGCAATGCTGGCCTGCGCGCGGATCGGCGCGCCGCACAACGTTGTATTCGGCGGCTTCTCGCCGGAGTCGGTGCGCGAGCGGATGGAAGTCTCTAAGGCCAAGGCGATCTTCGTTCCCGACGGGGCTAGGCGCAAGGGCAAGACGGCCCCAGTCAAGGCCGAGGTCGACGCTTCGATGGGTGAGCTGAAAGATCTGGAGACGATCTTCGTCGTTCGCAACACTGGAATCGACACGCCGATGACGGAAGGGCGCGACGTCTGGCTAGACGAGATCTGCGCCGAGGTTGACGCCGAGTGCCCAGCCGAGCCGCTCGGCGCCGAACACCCGCTCTTCATCCTCTACTCCTCCGGTTCGACCGCCAAACCAAAGGGCATCCTCCACACCACCGGCGGCTACATGACCGGCGTCGCTTGGACCTACAAAGCGGTCTTCGACATCAAGCCCGAGAGCGACGTTTGGTTCTGCTCAGCCGACGTTGGCTGGGTCACCGGCCACTCCTACATCGTCTACGGGCCACTCGCCAACGCGGCTACCAGCGTTATGTACGAAGGCGCGCCCGACTATCCCCACA
>JBAXGJ010000250.1:0-2470 GCA_037139475.1 Actinomycetes bacterium | reverse complement strand
TGCCATAAGGGTCGGTGGTGAATGGGAAGTCCGGTGAGAATCCGGCGCGGACCCGCCACTGTGACCGGGTAAGAGTCGTCCACAGCGCGAGAGCGCAGCCACTGGATAGCGACAGCTATTTGGGAAGGCGTGGGAGTGACAGGCCCGGGAGCCAGGAAACCTGCCTCCGGCCAAAAAGCACATAAACCCTCGAGGAAAGGGGTTGCTCCATGATTAAAAGTTCGCTCTTGCGAGTGCTTGCGCTCGCTGCTGTATTTGTAATTGCTCTCTCGGCTTCGGCCGCGGCAGCGACGAAGGTCAACGTCCGCGTCGAAGGCGCGAAGGCGACGCTATTTGAAGGCGACGTTGCCGTCAGCGCCGGGAAGTTGACTTCGAACAAGGGTGAGGATCGTTCCTCGCACCTATGCAACGTTGCCGCAAACGGTGGCAGTGGACCGGCGGCAGCTACACCAACCCGCGCGCTGCAAGCCGCTTCTGAAAATGCGCTCGGGGATCGCTTGGCGCCACTCAGTTTCGAGTGGTACGACTCGTTCAGCGACTTCCTCGTTGGCTCGGTTGGCGGCGAAGCGCCAAGCGGCGACAACTACTGGGAGCTCTCGATTAACTGGAAGGTCGCCGAGCTTGGTGGCTGCGGAGTCGCGCTCAAGGATGGCGATCAGGTGCTTTGGGCTGTATCAGACGGCGCAACGCCAGCGCTGAAACTGAGCGCCCCGTCATCGGTTCGCAAGGGTCGCGCCTTCAAAGTTCGCGTGACCAACGGCGCAACCGGCAAAGCGATCGTCGGAGCTCGCGTAGGTGGAGCAACTACCGGCGCTAACGGAGTCGCCAGCTTGACGCTGAAATCCGGCAGCATGCGCGTACTTCGCGCGACGCAGAGCGGCGCGACGCGTTCCAACAGCGAGTCGATCGAGCTGCGTTAGTTCGATGGCAAGGCGTCTCACTGCACTGCTGGCCGCGTCGCTGCTTGCGGCGCTGGCCAGCGGCTGCGGCGCTGGCGCGGGCCCGGGCGACGGCAGCGTCCAACTGACTGTCAGCCGCGACTTTGGCCGCGTTGAGGTCCTGCAGCGCTCGCTGACCGGACTGCCTGCGTCGGAGACGGTGATGCGCATGCTTAGCGCCAACACGACGACCAAGACGAGTTACTCCGGAGGCTTCGTTGACTCCGTGAACGGAATCAGTGGTGGGCAATCGGGTGGACGCTCTGTCGACTGGTTCTACTTCGTCAACGGCAGCGAAGCGCCGCTCGGGGCGGCCTCGACGAAGGTCCGTGATGGCGATCGAATCTGGTGGGATTGGCGCGACTGGAGTGCGTCCGAGCATGTGCCTGCGGTAGTCGGCTCATTCCCTGAACCGTTCTTACATGGCCCCGGCACCGAGAAGCGACTGCCGGTCCGGGTCGAGTGCGTTGAGATTGAGTCGGCGCCTTGCAAGCAGGTCTCAAAGTCATTGGCCGCACTCGGTGTGCCGGTCGCGACCGGCCTCTTCCGCGCCTCTATTACAGAGGAGACTCTGCGCGTGATCGTCGGTCAGTGGGTCGCGCTGCGCGAGGACGAAGCACTGCGCCAGCTCGAAAGCGGACCGGCTCTCAGCGGCGTCTATGCGCAGCCAAGGTCGAATGGCGCGCAGATCGACCTACTCAACCCCGCAGGTAGAACAGTTCGCTCGCTCGGCGCCGGCGGTGGGCTGGTGGCAGCGACCGCGCTTGGCGAGCAGCCGCCGGTTTGGGCGATCACTGGGACCGACGACAGCGGCATTGCGGCGGCGGCGGCAGCATTTAACGAGCAGCAGCTGGCGCGTCACTACGCGGTCGCTCTCGCTCCGGGGTCGGCGGCCGCGCTGAGCCTTCCGCTGACGGGGGGAGCGAAGTGACCGCGGCCACCGGCAGCACAGTTCTGCTGCGCGCGCGCTCTTCGGTCTCGGCGCTTTATGGACTCTCTCTGATTGCTCTGGCATTGGCCTTCACCCACCCGCTGATCCTGCTCGCGGTCGCCGCAGCGACCTTCGGCGCGGCTCGGCTGAGCGGCTGCCAGCAGCAGCTTCGCGGCGCTGTGCGATTCGCGATTCCACTGGCGCTGATGCTGGCCGTGATCAATGCGCTGCTGGTGCGCGATGGAGTGACCGTGCTCTGGCGCTTCGGTGAGCTGCCGCTCTTCGGCCAGGTTGACGTGACCGGCGAAGCGTTTGTTTACGGACTGCTGCTCGCGCTGCGCGTGGTTGTAATCATCGCCGCCAGTGCGCTGTTGGTGGCGATCGTTGACCCCGACGACGTGTTGCGGCGGATGCGCCGCTCGGCATTTCGCTCCGCGCTAACGGCGGCGCTGGCGACGCGGATGATCGGAGTTCTGACGCGGGACGCGCGGCGGATGGATCAGGCGCGGCGCTGCCGGCCAGACGGCGGCGGTAGCGGGCGGCGCGCGCAGCTGCTGATGGTTGGCTCGGTTGCTACCGGAGCGCTTGACCGCGCGGTCGA
>JBAXGJ010000249.1:0-2480 GCA_037139475.1 Actinomycetes bacterium | reverse complement strand
TCGATCGCGACAACGCTTGGCTCGGAGAGCACAATGCCCCTGCCGCGCACGTAAACCAGCGTATTGGCCGTGCCAAGATCGACGGCCATGTCGCGGCCGCCCATTCCAGTCAAGTAGCTAAGGACGCCCATGGACAGAAAAACGTGGGCGGAAAGCGATTCCTGAAGGGAATAACCGACGGTCCACGTGTTTAATCAGTGTAGCGATTGGGGCCTGCGCTTCCAGTGGGCAAGAGTCCTTGCACAAGGCCACCCAAAGCGTTTACTGAAAGCCCTACGACGTTGAGCCGGTCATCGCCAATCCGCGCCACCATCTGGTCGCCGGAGAGCTGAATTGCGTATCCGCCTGCTCGCTCTTGCCATTCATCTAGGGCGATCTGCTGGTCGATCTGCTGAGCGGTCAGCGGCAGGAACTCGACCTCGGTTCTTGCCAGCGCGGTGCGCCTGACCCCCTCTATGTCGATCAGCGCGATTCCGCCGATCACCTCGTGCGCGCCGCTGGAGAGTTCGGTCAGGTAGCGCCTCGCCTGCTCGGCGTCGGCCGGCTTGCCGTAGATCTTCTCTCCGAGCGCAACAACCGTGTCGGCGGCGAGTACGACGCAGCTCTCGCACTCTTCAGCGCTGAGCGCCGCGCGCCCTGCTTCGGCCTTGGCGACGGCGTTGGCCAGCGCCACCTCGGCCGGGTCTCCCTCCGACAGCTCGTCCGCGGCAGTCGGACGCGCGTCAAAATCGATTCCTAGGCCGCTGAGAATCTCACTGCGCTGCGGTGAGGCAGAGGCCAGCACCAGCCGCCAGGCCGGATTCCAAACCAGTCGAGCGGGCGTGTCAGCCAAGCTCGGGGAAGAAGAGCGCTGCTTCACGTGCAGCCGACTCGTCGGAGTCTGAGCCGTGCACCATGTTGCGGCCAACCTCGAGCGCATAGTCGGCGCGGATCGAGCCCATTGTCGCGTCAATCGGGTCGGTCGCACCGATCACCTGTCGCGCCGCCGTTACTGCGTGGTCGCCTTCGAGGATCATCGCCACCAACGGGCCGCTGGTAATGAACTCAACGAGTTCACCGAAGAATGGGCGCTCGGCATGCTCGGCGTAGTGAGCTTCGGCCAGCTCACGGCTGGCAGTCATCATCTTCATTGCCACTAGCTGCAGGCCTTTGCGCTCGAAGCGGGCGATGATCTCGCCGCTGAGGTTGCGGGCAAATGCGTCCGGCTTTACAAGGATCAGTGTCCGTTCCATCGGTCTCTCTGCTTTCGGTTAGTTAGCGCGTCTCGTCGGGGTCGTCGACCGCGACTGGCGCTTCGTGTTCTTCCGTGACGGTACCGAGATCGAGCTCTTCGAACTCTGCGACCTCATCCTCGACGTATTCCTCTTCGTACCGAACCGGCTCGTCGTCAAGATCGCGGTCGCGCTTCAAGCGCGGCTTCGTGGCCGGCGTTACACCCTCAATCTCTGACTCGCAGTAAGGACAAAGCAGCCAGTCCGGGTCGAGCGGCTTGCCGCAACCGACGCATGCGTCACGCAGCTTGCGCATGCAGTGTGGGCAGCGCAGGAATTGGCCGCCAACAATCTCTTCGCAGTGCGGGCAGGCTTGGTAGTCGGTTGACGCGAGGCGCGCAGCGGCAGCTTCCATCTCAAGCTCGCGTTCAATCCGGTCTTCGATGTACTCAGGCGGGCGAACGATCACATAAACGACCGTTCCAACGAGCGGGAAAATCAGCGCCGCGACGGTGGCCGAGCGGATCAGCATCTTATCTTCAAGACGGCGGCGAGCGTCGGTGAACGTGTACCAGACGAGGGCCAGCCAGATCACGATTGCGGACAGCACAATCAGCTGGGCAACCATGTTGAAGAGGCCATCAAGGCCGAATATTGCGAGAGGAAGAGTCATCGTTCGTGTCAGATCGTAGAGCACTGTTCGCCGTCAACCGGCCAAAGCCTGCCAACGTTTGCGGGCGAAGACCAGCCCGGCCGTTAGCTAGAGGAAAACCTTGCCCAGGAGGTAGCCAACGCCGAAGAAAACGAGAATCACGACCGATACGAGCACGGCGACGGTCACGACCATCACAATCACCGATGGCCCATTCTCATTCATAGCGTCGAACCGCCCGCCGACCCTGGCTCGCGCTTCAGGTCAGCGATCAGATAGAGCGAACCGGCGGCGAATGCCAGCCCATCAGCACCGGCAGCCGCGCGCGCTTCGGCGAGCGCGTCGTGCGGCGCCTCGACGACTCGGCACGGAGGGCCGCCGAGCCGCTCGCTGATCGCCACGAGCACGGCCGGGTCGAGCGCCCGCGGGTGGGTCGCGCGCGTGAAGATCAGCTCGTCTGAGCACGCTCCAAGGGCATTCAGCATCACTTCAGCGTCCTTGTCGTCTAGGACGGAAAGAACGCCCACGGTCATCCCGCCGCGAGTATCAGCGCGCAACGAGCGAGCTAATGCTTCAGCACCAGCGCCGTTGTGTGCCCCATCGAAGATCGTCGTCGG
>JBAXGJ010000248.1:0-2490 GCA_037139475.1 Actinomycetes bacterium | reverse complement strand
GCTTAGCGAATGCTCAACGGGTCTTGATCTTCGACTTCAGGAACGGGATTACCGTTTTGAGGAAATCATTCGTTGCCGGCGCTGCCAGCAGCGGATCAAGGTGGCTTGTGGAGTCCTTGCGGTCAACGATCACTAGGCCGCCCTTCGGAACCTTCGAACGCGCCGCGAAGTTCTTCGCCCCGTTGACAACGCCGTCCCTGGCTCCCGTTAGCGAAGTCTGGAAGGCGTAGTAGGGGATGTTCACGTCAGCGAGGTGCCAGACGCGCAGCCCTAGAACCTGAGCGGCTGGGCTGTTGCGATCCATTGAGCTGGCACCGCCGCTGTCAACGTTTAGTCGCGCCGGGTAGTACCAATCAACGCTGTTGGTGCCGTACTGGTCACCGCCGAAGCCCTTGGCGATGTTCTGAACCGGCGTCACTTCGCCGTTATCCCAGCCGCGAGGATCGCCGCTCGTCGCCAGATGGCCGGCGCGCACCTGAATCAGCGAGAGCGCCTTCGGCGAGGTGTCATTGTCGAAAGCGAAGCCGAGCGCGCCTTCGTTGGTCGTTGGCACGCTGGCCTTAAGGTATGAAGGCAGCAGCGGGAACGATCCGAGCACTGAGAGCGCGTTTGGCGCCTTCAGCGCCGCAAGCGCACCGATCTGAGCGAACGGTCCGGTCGCCCAAGCAAAGCCCGTGAGGCCGAGCAGGTTTGCCCACGGGCCGTCGGGGTTGGTTGCCGTGACGTCGAGCTTGGCAAGACTGGCGCGGGCAGCTTCGGCCGTGTCGGATGCGTCGAAGGTTCCGGCGAGGCCGCCGTCGATCGCGACGATTCCGGCGATGTCCTTGTAACCGGGCTTGCCGTTGAAGTCCCATGTGGCATAGGCAGCAGCCATTGAGGCGCCGAGCGAGTGCCCGCCGAGGATCACTGTCTTGCCCTGCTTTTTCGCCTGGAGGATCACAGCGCGAGCATCCTCAAGCTGCATCTTCATGCCCCAGTCCTTCATGAAGGCGAAGTCCTTCGCTTGCAGCGGAGTGAACTTCTCCTTCTGCGCCGGGTTCAGCGTCCAACCGAGGTAGTAGTCGAGCGCTTGCTGAGGCGTTGCCTTGTTGGCAAGCACCTTCTGCATCATCGAGTTGTCCTCGAGCGCCTGCTCGCGGCGGTCCATCGCCCAGACCTGGAGGCCAGGAACCTTCTTCGCTAGCTCAGCGCCAACGAGCGCGAAGTTCTCAGCTCCACCATTTGTCCCGGGGATCAGCAGCAGCACTTTCTTTGCGCTGCTCGGCCCGTACTTGCTGATGAAGACCTTGTTGTACTTCGCTGGCGTACCCGGCAGCGAGCCGACCTTTACAACGGTCGGTGCGGCGGCTCCGGCGGAAGCAGCGAGCGTCAGGCTGAGGGCAGCGGTTGTCAGGGCTGAAAACGTCTTGAGATTACGCATAGCGCGGCACCGTACCATCTCCTCGTGGCCACTATCACCGCTTCAGACTTGGGTAAGGACGTCGCAGGCCGTCCGCTGCTGCGTGGCGTCTCGTTCAGGCTTGAGCGGCGCGACCGGATGACGATCGCCGGGCGTAACGGCGCTGGCAAGACAACGCTGCTGCGGATGCTCGCCGGTGAGACGCCAATCGACTCAGGAGAGCTCTCGCTGGCGAAGGGCACGCGCCTTGCGCTGCACGATCAGCGGCCGCCGCGCGAGCGCTCGCTGACGCTGCGCGATTACGTCCTCAGCGGCTGCACCGAGGCCGTGGCATTAGAGGCCAAGCTGACTGAGCTGGAGCGCAAGATGGGGGAGGGCGACCAGCGCGCCGTCGACTCGTACGCCAACGTGCAGGCCCGCTTTGAGCTCGCTGGCGGCTACAACTGGCGCGATCGCGTGACCGACATCATCTTCGGGCTTGGCTTCCACGAGCGCGACCTTGGCCGCTCGCTCGACAGCTTCTCCGGTGGCGAGATGACGCGCGGCTCTTTGGCCCGGGCTCTGGCCGGTTCGCCCGACGTGCTGCTGCTTGATGAGCCGACCAACCACCTCGACATCGAGTCGCTCGAGTGGCTTGAGAAGACGCTCGTCGAGCTGGACGCCGCAATCATTCTCGTCGCCCACGACCGTTGGTTCCTCGAGGCCGTAGGCACCTGCGTGCTGGAGCTCGAAGCCGGCCGCTCAAGATTCTTTAGCGGCCCTTGGCACGCTTGGCGCACCGAACAGGCCGCGCGAGAGTTGGCGCTTGGCCGCTCAATCCAAAAGCAGAAGCTGGAGATCGAGCGAATGGAGAAGTTCGTCGAGCGCTTCCGAGCCAAAGCTTCAAAGGCCAAGCAGGCTCAGTCGCGCGTAAAGGCGCTGGACAAGATGGAACGGGTTACAGAGGACCCTCGCGACCGCCGCGAGCTTGGCTTCAAGTTTTCCGCGCCCGAGCGCTCGGCCCGCGTTGTCTTCGAACTTGAGGACGGCCGCCTTGAGGTACCCGGCCGCACGCTGCTCCACGACGCCGCGCTCTGGCTTGAACGCGGCGA
>JBAXGJ010000247.1:0-2495 GCA_037139475.1 Actinomycetes bacterium | reverse complement strand
GCGGTGATCGAATCCATCACGCCTGCAACGCGCCGGGTGTACTCGGCCAGCCAGGCCGGCGTGCCGAACTCCTCGGCGCCGGCGACGCCGGTGAAGCCGAGCCCGTCGTTGGCGCCGAAGGTCGCGACCGTCATGTTCGGCTTTAGCGCCTTGATCTGCTGCGGCAGATAATCAAACCAGTTGAAGATTTCCGGCTGAACGAGACCGGTGGCGGCGTGGGCGTCGGTCACGCCGAGCGGCTTGATCGCCGGGTTGGTAGAGATCTTGTCGAGCAGCACCGGGCCGGGGTCGGTGATCAGCGAATCGCCGGTCAGGTAGAGCCCCATCGGCTTGGCGGCCGAGTAGACCGGCTTCGTCGGCGCGGCCGGAGCGGCCGGGCCTTTCGCTGTGATCGCCAGCTTGCCGACCAGCTTGTCGTCGCCGCCGCGCCCAAGCGCCGCCTTCAGCAGCGCGCGCGGCTCGTCGATCTGGAGGATGCCGCTAACCCCAGCGAGGCCGGCGGTCAAAGTTCCTGCGACGTCGCGGCCGACTCCCGGCCCCTGCGACAAGGCTTGCTTGTGCATCCCCTGCGCGTTCAGCAGCGCAGCGACGACGAGGCCAATGAAGAGCGCCACGAGCGCGTGGCCGGCCGGCATTGTGCGCCGCCGCGGGTCTTGTTCTGGAAGGCCGTGTTCGTCCATTAGAACTGGAAGTAGATGAACGGGGCGACGCCCGCCGGGCCGAGGACATTGATCACCATCAGCAGGAAGCCGGCTGCGGCGCCCTGAGCGTAATAAGGAAAGCGGCTAACGCGGGCCTGGAAATCGGCCCAGAAGTTGACCGGCAGGAACTGAATCCCGATCCCGGTTGCGACGGCAGCCACTACGCCAAGCGTGACCCCGGTCGTTGGGTCGCCCCAACCTGTGAAGAGCCGCTCAATAACGCCGAGCGCCTGACCGAAAGTTTCAGCGCGGAAGAAGATCCAAGCGAAGCAGACGAAGTTGAAGGTGATCAGCCAGGCCAGCCATTTGCGCATCGGCGGCTTGCCGGCGGCGGTGCGGCGGCCGCGCGCCAGCCGCTCGAGGATCAAAGCGCTGCCATGAAGAGCGCCCCAGAAAAGGAAGGTCCAGTTGGCGCCGTGCCAAAGGCCACCGATCACCATCGTAAGCATCAGGTTTCGCTCAGTCTCGAACCGACTACCGCGGTTGCCCCCGAGCGGGATGTAGAGGTAATCGCGCAGCCAGCGCGAGAGCGTCATGTGCCAGCGGCGCCAAAAGTCCTGAACCGACGTGGCGCGGTATGGGCTGTTGAAGTTGTCGGGAAAGCGGAAGCCAAGCAGCAGCGCAACGCCGATCGCGATCGTGCTGTAACCGGCGAAGTCGGCGAAGATCTGGACCGCGTAGGCGTAGATCGCCAGCAGCACCTCAGGCGCGCTGTGCAGCTTTGGTGAGCCGAAGACCGGGTCAACGAGCTTGGCGCAGGTTGAGGCCAGCACGACCTTCAAAAAGAGGCCACCGAGAATCAGCGCGAAGCCGCGCGTCGCATCGACAGTGCGCGGGTCGGGCGGATTGTCGAACTGCGGAATAAGCTCCGCCGGCCGGACAATCGGCCCCGCGACGAGATGCGGAAAGAAGGAGAGGAAGACGGCAAAGCGAGAGAGCGAGACCGGCTCGTAGGTGCCACGCCAAGTGTCGATGATGTAGCTGAGCGCCATGAAGGTGTAGAACGAGATGCCGATCGGCAGCACGACGGCAACGAAGCCAGGATCGAGCTGAATCCCGAGCGTGCCGGCAGCGTCTTGGGCCGAGCCTGCGAAGAAGTTCCAGTACTTAAACCAGCCGAGGAACGCGAGGTTGCCGGCGATCCCAATCCAGAGCAGCGCCTTGCGCGCAGGCGGCGCCTCGGCCTTGAAGATCCTCACCGCGATCAACTGGTTAAAGAGCGTTGAAGCGGCCAGTAGCAACACAAACCATGGGTCCCACCAGGCGTAGAACAGGTAGCTGGCAACCAGCATCATGATCCGCCAGTTGCGCGGGTTGTGCATCGTCAGCCAGTTCAGCGGCAAGACAATCAGGAAGAAGATGGCGAAAGTGACTGTGGGAAAGAGCACTGCGTTCCTAGCGCTTGGATCTGCGGCCTCGGGCGCGGTGTTTTCACATCCGAGCATTAAAAGCGTAAAGCGCGGGTCGGCAGCGGCAGGGCTTCGGCGCATAGAGTCGAGCCTGTGAGCGCGGCAGCCACAGAAAGCACAACAGAAGGCCACGCAAGGCTGACCTCCTAGCAACGCGAAACGCCGTGCAGCGCGCGGAATCAGCTAGCGACTCAAGCCTGATCAAACCCAATCTGGTGGAAAGTTGTAAACGGCCTGCGCGAAGAACAAATGATCGTGCTACTCTTCGCTTTCGATAAAAACTACGACTGTTTGTTGATGAGCTGAACAGGCGCTGCGGCGCAACTTTTGTTCCTCGACAAGCCGAAGGAGATTCAATGAACTGGGCTGAAGGTTTTTCTTTGCG
>JBAXGJ010000246.1:0-2515 GCA_037139475.1 Actinomycetes bacterium | reverse complement strand
GTAGGAACCGGATCCCGCGTCGAACTCTTGGAGGCGATTTCTTCCCATCGCATCCCTGGCCTGGGGAGCTGCGTCCATGACTTCACAGAAGATACGCTCTCGGAACTCACTCGCATCTCCGCCGGTCGGTGGCTGGTGGTCAAGGCACATGCGGCGCGAAATCAATGCCTGACCGAAGCGATCAAAAAGTCCGAGTTGATGACGGCCTACTGCATTCGGGATCCCCGGGACTGCATCCTCTCGGGGTTTGACAGCCGACGCCGGCACCTAGCCAGTGGCCAAGCTGGCTTCGTGGCCTTCACAGATTGGGACACCGCCATCGCCGCAATGCGAGTGAATTGTGAGACGGCGCTTGATTGGATGTCCTCGGGCATGGCTCGCATCGTCCGATACGACCGCCAACTGACCGATCCCATAGGCCTGTTATCGGAAATCAGTGAAGACCTAGGGCTGGGTCATCCCACGCGATTTCTAGAGCGTGTGATCGAGCATCACAATGCGCATAAGAACATTCAGTTCAATACAGGAAAACTCACTCGATTCAGGCAAGAAATGGACGAAGACCAAGCGAGGCGATGCAGGGAAGAACTGGGCGACTCTATGAGAGCCATGGGCTACGAGGTCTGAACGCCGCAGCCCCCGGTCATTGCGCCTCCGGGCGTGCGTACCCAAATCTCTCCATATATTCACTCAGTTCTTCGGCGAGCCATTGGGCCTCGTTCGGATCGATCCTGGATAGAGAGGCTGCGTTATTATTGACGATGGAATCGTCAAAGACGCCTCGCTTCCAGTCCTCGCCCACCATGACGAACGATTCCTTGTGCTCTACCCGCCGTACCAACCTCGATTCGTCGTACTCAAGGCCAAGGTGCCTGCATATGCCGGTGAGCGACTCTCCGATCCTTGCGACTAGGTCCTCATATCGCAGGCTCACGATCAAGCCCCCTCGGCTTGCCGCAAAGGAGTCTATTGAATCCTGGAAACATCGCCACTTCGCGGCGAGCTCACGATAGGTCCACAGGTGACGGCTCGAAAAACGCTCCTTGAAAGACTGAATTGCCGCCAGCGGATGGCGGACGATTGCAACGAAGGCGGCTTCGGGAAACTCCGAGGCGATGGTGTCGAGGTAGAGGGCGTGGTGAGGTGTCTTTTCCAGCACCATTGCATCAAGGCCGGCATCGAGAGGGAATCGCCTGCGCATTGCGGACACGAGGATCAGGAATAGATCGCGCGACCCGAGGCGACCAACCCTCGCGAGATTTCCTATCATTTCGCGTTCCCCGTCATCCAGTTCGACTGACAACTTGCGGCCCAGAGACTCGAAGACCGCTGGCAGGCATTCCGGGTTGATGATGCCGCCAGGGCCGAACGTGCAGGCCTTGCGGATAGCAGAGTAGAAATGGGTTTCGGGCAGGGGGCAGACGCCCTCTTGTGTTGCCAAGAGAGCCTGAAGCAGCGTCGATCCGGACCTCGGGAAGTTTACGATGAAGGTAATGCGCACGACTCCGCCCACTCTATTCAATGGTTCTCGCTCCTTTTTTCTTCGATTCACCGATCATGCACGGCTCGCCTCCTCGAGGACTGCCCTGAACAACGGATTGCGGCCGATGATGCCTAAAGTGTCGAGTCTGGTGCCGCAGCCGGTGTTCCCTACGAGCCGAGAAAGACCCGAGGCCGCCTCCCTCGCGTTGTGGTCTGCGTAGTCCTTGAACTCCGCGTCACTCCAGACGCGATCGTCACCGATATGGTAGGTGAGATGCAGATCCTTGAAGACGCAGAAATTGGTGGAACTGGCCGCGATGTCCCACAGAAGGGCGCGACCGACGCCCGAGGCCCCGAGGCAGACGTTTCCGAGCGAGAAATTCTGAAGCGCACACCGCCGGAATACGAAGCAGTCCCAGCCCGGATGCGGCTCTCCAACCATGGAGGACAAGATGGGGATGTCGGCGATCGTGGCCCCCGACTGCTCGATGGTTCGCCGGTTGACCGCGAAGCCGTCGAAGCCTTGGCGGATGATGCCGCCGAGCGCCAAGTAGAACTGCGGCTGGACTGCGATATCGACGTTCGAGTAGACGAGGTATTCGGCGTCGGAGGCCTCCGCCAGCCTTTCTAGGATGTCTCGCAGGATCGGCAGTTTGCGACTTCTCTTGAACTCTCCGAGGTCCAGCACTGATCGCTCCAATGGTCGCGCGGGTATGAAGTCGGCTGGCGCGAACGGCAGATCCTCTTCGAAGGCAACGGCGTGAAGCGACACATCGATCGAATGGGCGAAGGCCTTTGCGACCCGCATGGTTTCGAAGGTGATCGGCTGGGCGACAAAGAGATCGGAACTCTGCGGCCCCCGCACGGGGTTGACGGCGTGGGCGAATGAGGTCATGGGCTAATCCTTTCTCGTCAAGCTGCGGAGGAAGTCGTGGAAGGATTCTGCACTGGGCCTCACTGTCTCGCGAGGAGTCGCCGCGGCCCCTCGCTGAAGGGCCGGCCAGAGCGCGGCCAGAGATGCAAATTCCACCAC
>JBAXGJ010000245.1:0-2538 GCA_037139475.1 Actinomycetes bacterium | reverse complement strand
GTCCGGCGCCATACCCGGCGATCGTCCGCGACCTGCAGCGCTGCATCGGTGACGAAGCGCGCGAACAGATCCTTGAGCGCGAAGGTCGTTTGCCGGAGCGCGTGATCGCCTGCGTCGGCGGTGGTTCGAACGCGATCGGGGCCTTCACCGCCTTCGTTGCTGACGACGACGTTCAGTTGATCGGCGTTGAGGCTGCAGGGGAAGGGATCGAGAGTGGCCGCCACGGAGCTCCGTTGACAGCCGGTGGGCGGCCAGGTGTGCTGCATGGTTCGCTCAGCGCGCTGCTCCAAGACGACGAGGGGCAGATCGCTGAGGCGCACTCGATCTCAGCCGGGCTCGACTACCCGGGGTCCGGCCCAGAGCACGCTTGGCTTCGCGACAGCGGCCGCGCGACCTACGTTGGCGTGACAGATGACGAAGCACTGGCAGCTTTTGAGCGCACCGCTCAGTTGGAAGGAATCATTCCCGCTCTGGAGCCTGCCCACGCTCTCCATTACGTCTTGAACGTGCCGAGCGAATCGACATTGGATCTACTCTGTCTCTCCGGTCGCGGCGATAAGGATCTCGCTGAAGTGCTCGCGCTGCTCGGACGCGGATGAGCGGCGCGGCCCGCATCGAGGCAGCGTTCACTGGCTGCGAGCGCCGCGCTGCACTGATGCCGTACCTGATGGGCGGCTTCCCCGACCTGCCGACCTCATTGGCGATCGCTAACGGCTACGCAGACGCTGGAGCCGACCTGATTGAGCTTGGCGTTCCATTCTCCGATCCGCTCGCCGACGGCCCCGTCATCCAGAGCGCTGGCACCGCGGCACTGCACGCAGGCGCAACATTGGACGGCGTGCTGGCGATAGCGGGCGAGCTTTCGGCCCGTTTGCCGGTCGTCCTGATGTGTTATTCGAACGCAGTTCTTGCTCGCGGCATGGATCAGTTCGTTAGCGACATCGCGGACGCAGGGGTGAGCGGGCTGATCGTGCCCGACCTGCCACTGGAAGAGGCGCCGGAGACAGCCGCAGGCTGCGCATCGGCAGGAGTCGCGTTCGTTCCGCTCGCCGCTCCAACCAGCACCGACCAGCGACTCGCTGCGATCGGCGCAGCAGCACAGGGCTTCCTTTACACCGTTGCCGTCGCTGGCACGACCGGTGAGCGAGGCGACGACAGCGACTATGGCGAAGTTGTAGCCCGCGTCCGCGCTCACACCAGCGCGCCGGTTGCACTGGGTTTCGGAATCTCAACTCCGGAGCAGGCGAGCGCCGCAGCCGACGCTGGCGCAGACGGCGTGATTATCGGCAGCCGCTTGGTCCGCGAAGCGGCCGAGGCCGAGGACCCCGCCAGCGCCTGCCGCCTACTGGTAGAGCAATTCGCGCAAGCGCTTCGCTAAGATTTGCGCAGCATGGGAATCGTTATCGCAACCACCTTCGCGCTCTCGCTCTGGGTGATCCTGACTTCGCTGGGAGTGAGCTCGTTTGACGGCATCATGCTGGCGCTCGTGATCATTCTGTTGGCTGCCGGCGCTCGCGTTCTTGGCCGTTCGGTTGGCTCCGTCGGTCCTGGCTCACGCGATTAACTGCCCGCGCGCAGATGCCCGCGCGCCGGCGACCTACAATCTGCGCCGCGTGACCAATTCTTCCTCTCGCAGTCGTAGCGTCGCCCTCGTTGCAATTTGCGCTCTAGCCGTCGCCGCTGTCGGCTGCGGCGGCGCGCGGCCGGGCGTCGTCGTTGATGGCGATCAGCTCACCGTGGTGACGAGTGCGCCGCTCAGCGGCGACTTGAAGATTCCCGGTCAGGCGATGGTCAACGGCGAGCGCCTGGCGCTGGCTGATGCCAACGGAACGGTCGGAGCGTTCACGGTTTCGCTAATGGTTCTCAACTCAGTTCAGGGGCAGATGAAGCTGGCATCCGAGGCGCGCGTTGCCTCTAACGCGAGGGCCGCGGTTCTCTCTCCAAACGTGATTGCTTATATCGGCGACTACGACTCAGCGGCAACGGCGATCTCGCTGCCGCTGACGAACCAAGGCGGCATCGTCCAGATTTCGCCGCTGAGCGCTTACGCAGGATTCACGAGCAGCAAGCAGGCTGGGCTCGATGAGCCGGGCCGCTTTTATCCAAGCGGTCGACGAACCTTCTTCCGTCTCGTTCCAAGCCAACTACGTGAGACCGACGCTCAGGCCGCGATCCAAGCGCAGCAGCGCTGCAAGTCAAGCTTTATTGCCTATAGCGACTCGCAGCTCGGTAAGAGCTCTTCAGATGCGTTGGCCGCGGCGCTGAAGGCGGTGTCGGTCGGCACTGCTGGTTCGGCGGCAACTAGCGGCCAGTCATCGCAGGTAGCTAGCTTCGCTGGCCGAGTCGAGCGCTCGGGGGCCGATTGCCTCTCCCTTGCTGGCCCGCTCAATCTCGCCGCAGCGCAGCTGCTCAATCGGCTGATCGCCACGACCTCATCACTGAAATTCTTTGTCGGTAGGGGTGGAGACGCCGCTGCGTTCGCAGAGAACCTCAGCGCCCGCGCTCAGCGCGCGACGCTCGTCACAGGCCCCGGCCCAG
>JBAXGJ010000244.1:0-2544 GCA_037139475.1 Actinomycetes bacterium | reverse complement strand
TTGAAAACCGGAGTCCGGTAACCCTGGACCGCGGGTTCGAATCCCGCCCCCTCCGCTCCCGATCACGAACCTAAGGGTAAGTCCACACGGGCTGGAACAATCGCTCGATGATCAAAGAGTTCCGGGACTTCCTGCTGCGCGGAAATGTTGTTGATCTGGCCGTTGCGGTTGTGATCGGCGCGGCTTTCGCAGCGCTCGTCAATTCGCTCGTTGCTGATGTCCTGACGCCGATCATCGGGGCGATTGTCGGCAAGCCGGACTTCTCAAACCTCAACTTCACGGTCAACGGCAGCGAGTTCAACTACGGCAATTTCCTCAACGCGCTGATCGCCTTCCTTTCGGTTGCAGCGGCTGTCTTCTTCTTCGTAATTAAACCGATGAACACGCTCAACCGGCTCCGCGGCGCAAGCTCGGAAGAGGAAGCAAGCGAGCTCGAGCTGCTGGCAGAGATCCGTGATGAGCTGCGCGCTCAGCGCGGCGCTAGCTAACCGCGAAGCGCAGCTTTTGCCCCGGCCGTAGCTGGCCGGCGGCGTCAAGGTCGGCGCTCGCGACGACCGCAATAACGGGGTAGCCGCCGGTCGTCGGATGGTCGGCGAGGAGGATGATCGGCTGGCCGGAGGCTGGCACCTGAATTGCCCCGTGTGCCATCCCTTCGGAGTGCAGCTGGTCGTGGCGGAGGCGCGGCAGCTCAGGGCCAACCAGGCGGACGCCGCTGCGGTTGGAATCCGATGAAACCTCCCAGCTGCTCGCCGCGAGCAGCGCAAGCGCATCGTCAGCGAACCAGTCGGCGCGCGGCCCCGCGACGACTTGCAGCAGCGGTACGTCGGCGGGGGGAGCGACCGGGGCGACACCGATCGCTGGTACCTCGCCTAGCGGCTCCTCTGTCGCGATCGTCTGTCCTGCCTTCAGCGGCGCCGGCCCAAGGCCGCTCAGCAGGTCGCTCGACCTGCTGCCGATCATCGGCTCCGCGTCAATCCCACCACGGACCGCGATGTAGCTCCGCAGTCCCGTGCTCGTTGTCGCCAGCTCGAGCAGCGCCCCAGCCGCGACTCCAACGGCAGAGTTGAGTGCCACCTCTTCGCCGTCCAAACGGGCCGAGACCTCAGCACCTGTGATCGCGACCAGTGCTTCGTCGTCGAAGCGCAGGCTCGGCCCGATCAGCGTGCACTCCAGAGCCGCCGCTCCCTCAGCGTTGCCGACCAGTCGGTTGGCCAGCTTCAGCGAAGCGCGGTCGGCGGCGCCGGAGCGGGGGATGCCGAGGTGAGCGAAACCTGGCCGCCCGAGATCCTGCAGCGTCGTCAGCGCGCCCGCCTTAATAACTTCAATCGTGACGCTCACTTCGCCACCAGTCGCACGGCCATCCCCGCAGTCAGTAGCGCTGGGGGATTCTGCGTGGGGTCGAAGATCAGCTCATCGCAGCTACCGATCAAGTTCCAACCTCCCGGCGAGCTGCGCGGGTAGACGGCCGAGTAGGGGCCGGCGATCGCCAGCGCGCCAGCCGGAACGCGCGTGCGCGGCTCGGCCAGTCGCGGCGGCTGCAGCGCCGGGTCGCCGCCGAGCAGGTAGGCGAAGCCCGGTGAGAAGCCGATGAAGCCGACGCGGTAGCGGCAAGCTAGGTGGCGAGTAACTAGCTCTTCCGGGCTGAAGCCGCAGCTCTCTGCCACGGCTGCGAGGTCAGGCCCGTCGTAGCGCACTCGCAGCTCGATCTCGCCTGGCTGAGCGCTCGCCTCAGCGGTCAGCTCAGCGCCGGAGATCAACTGCTCGATCGCTCCGATCGGCGGAGCACCCTCACGCCAAACCAGCAGCAGCGTTTCGTGCCCGGGAACGATCTCTTCAAGCTCGCTGCCACGTCGCGCCTCGAGCCCGGCCGCGAGCCGCTGGACGGCGTCGTTCCCCTCCAGCTCAATCAGAACAGAGTGGTCGCCAGCCGGCCTAATTGTGGGGGGCAAACTCAAGCGAAGGCCTTCACTTCGATGCCGCCTCCAGTGAGCGCTGCTCGCAGTTCGCCTGCCAGCTCAATCGCCCCGGGCGTGTCGCCATGGACGCAGATCGACTCGGCGTCAACCGGGAGGATTGTCCCGTCGTTGGCAATGACGCTGCCCTCGCGCGCGAGCCGAAGCGCCTGAGCAACCGCCTCTTCGGGGCCGAGAACGCTGCCCGGCTGATCCCGCGGAACCAGCAGCCCGGCCGCGTCATAGGCGCGGTCGGCGAAGCCTTCGGCTGCGCAGCCCAGGCCGCGCGCCCGCGCAGCATCAACCAGCGCGCCGCTCGCCGGCGCAAGCACAACCGGCGGGCTCGCCAGCCCGGTAATGAGCTCGGCAAGCGCGGCGGCCAGCTCGTCGTCGCGCAGCGCACGGTGGTAGAGCGCGCCGTGCAGCTTGACGTGCGTGACAGCGCCGCCGCTCGAGGCGGCGATTTCCTCTAGCAGCGCGATCTGCTCAGCAACCTGCTCCGCAACCTCGTCGGCCGCGAGCTCCAGTTCGGTGCGGCCAAAGTTCTCGCGGTCGGCGTAGCCAGGGTGGGCGCCGATCCGCACGCCGCGCT
>JBAXGJ010000243.1:0-2551 GCA_037139475.1 Actinomycetes bacterium | reverse complement strand
GAATCTAGAGACCACACCATGGGATTGAGCGACCGAATTTTCCGACGAAAGTCGAGCCAAGGGAAGCCTTCCCCAAGCGCAGCCGAAGGCGGTCCGGAGATTCCGCCTCAGGCAACCGATGCAACTGTGATCCTGCCGCCAGCGTCGCGGGCAGCTGCGCAGTCGGCGACGATTGCAGCCGCAGACTTGCCGGCAGCAGAGCAGTTTCCGGCCCCTCCTCCCCCGCTCGACGCAGATACCCCAGCTCAAGCGGCCGAGCCTCTCTCGCCGGCGGAGCAAGAAGGCCTGAGCGTGCAAGCAGAACAAACAGCGGCCGCCGGCCAAGCGGCAGCACCGACGCGCCCAGGTTTCCGTGAGCGCGGTCGCCTGCGGCGACGTCTGCGCTATCTGCGCCAGGTGCGCGAGCTCGGCTATCGCGACCTCGGAGGATTGGTCTTTGATCAGCACCGCTTCGAGCGTGGCGACGCTGCGCTGGTCGAAGCGAAGGTCCTAGCGATTGAAACGCTCGACCGTGAGATCCGCTCGGTTGAAGAGGTTCTGGAGCTTCAAACACCTTACGCCGAACTCTTCATCCCAGGCGTCAGCGCTTGCGCGCGTTGCGGCACGCTGCACGGCAGTGATGCCCACTTTTGCCCTCACTGCGGACTGGCCTTCGGCGGTCCGCGCGCGGTGGCCGGCTTGGGCTCATTCAACGGCAACAGCCCTTACGAAGCTGAAGCGCAGCAAGCGCCCACTCCGACGGCCGACCCCTACAACACGCAACCAGGTAACGGCCCGACGGCCTGATCACAAGTGCCTGCGGTCGCCAACCCGCAGTGGGCCTACGGCTCGCTGCCCTGCCCGCACTGTGGTGAATGGCTCCACGCGCAACAGGATTGGTGCCTTAATTGCGGCGACCCTGCCCGCACAGTCATCGCGCCGGAACCGCGTTGGCGGCGACCAATCTACGCGCTTGCTGCCCTGCTGGCAGTAACGCTCGGCGTGCTGGTCGGCTCTTTCGTCGCCGTAACCGATGATGATCCGCCGCAAGTGCGTACGACGACCCAAACGATCATCGTGCAGCCCGGCGAGGCGCTCGCGCCGGGAGTGACGCCAGCGCCAACGACGGCGGCGCCAACCACTCCCGCGCCGCCAACCGTCGTCACGACGACTCCCGCACCACTTCCCTGAGGTGCTAAGCGTCGAAGACTGGGCGGCTCAGCAGCGGCGCCGCTATCTCGCTCGCCAGCGGCGAGCTCGCCTCACTTGACTGCTGCCCGCTTGGGCGACCGATTAGCTCACTCAGTACAAGTGCCAGCGAGCGCGCTAGCGCGTCGACGTTGTAACCACCCTCGAGCACTAGCCCAACGGGGATCTCAAGCGATCCGCTGACTTCAGCGACGGCCCGCGCCATCGAAGCGAAGCCGCCATCGCTAACGACGCAGTCAGCAAGCGGATCGTCGCGGTGAGCGTCGAATCCCGCCGACAGCAGCACCAGCTGCGGCCGGTAGGACTCGATCAGCGGCACGACCAGCTGTTCAACAAGACCAACGAAAAGCTCATCGCCCGAGCCTGCGGGGAGTGGACAGTTAACGGTGTAGCCAAAGCCATCGCCGTCGCCTTGATCGTCGGTCGCTCCGGTTCCCGGATAGAACGGGTATTGATGGAGCGAGACGAAGCAGACGCGAGCGTCGGCAGCGAATATCGCCTCTGTTCCGTTGCCGTGATGAACGTCCCAGTCGAGAATCAAGACGCGCTCCAGGCCGCAGGCTTCAATCGCGTGGAGCGCGGCGACAGCGACATTGTTAAAGAGGCAGAAGCCGATCGCACGCTCCGCCTCGGCGTGGTGTCCGGGCGGGCGATGGAGCGACGCGCCAACATCGGCCGTCCCGTCACAGAGCGCCTCAGCGAGCGCGGCGGCGCCTCCAGCGGCGTCCAGCGCCGCGCCAATCGATGCTGGAACGACGACCGTGTCCTGGTCGAGCGGCTGCGACTGGGCGCAGGCGGTGCGAACGCGATCAAGATGGCTCTGCGGGTGGGCGCGAAGCAGCATCTGGTTGGTTGCGGGCGCGCAATCACGCGGCTCGTACCCGAGCCAATCGAGCCGATCTAGCTCGGCCTCGATCGCCACGATTCGCTCAGCCGATTCGGGATGGCTGCCGGTGTCGTGGGCAAGCGAGCTATCGCTGCGGAAGATCAATCCCTTCACCGGCGGGTACGGTAGTGAGAAGATGTCGGGTCGCGAGCGAATCGATACGGAGCTAGTTGTCGTCGGGGCCGGGGCTGCGGGCCTCTACTCGGCGCTCACGGCCGCCAGCCTTGGTGCAAGCGTAACCGTGATTAGTGCCACGCCGCTGGCTCAGACGGCGAGCTACTGGGCGCAGGGCGGGCTCGCTGCAGCGCTAGGCGAGGACGATTCACCGCAGCTCTACCTCGCCGACACCGAAACGGCCGGCCGCGGGCTGGTTCGCCGCTCGGCAGCCGAGATTCTCGTCAACGAAGCGCCCGCAGTAATCGGCGAGCTGCAGAAGATTCGGATGCGCTTTGACCTTGACGGAGACGGCCACCTATC
>JBAXGJ010000242.1:0-2552 GCA_037139475.1 Actinomycetes bacterium | reverse complement strand
GGCACGCTCGGGCTAGCGCTCGCCTGGTGCGCAGTCACTCAGGACGGCATCGCCCGCTTCCTGCTCGCTTCGCTGGTGATCGTCCTTTCGACAAACCTCTTCAATCTGCTTGACCTGCGCCCGGGCCGCTCGGTCAAAGTATTCGTGCTCGTTGGAATCGGCTGCACGCTCGGCGCTTGGAGCTTCGACCCGCTTTTCAGCCTCGGCCTTTGGGTCGGGCCGATCCTCGTCTGCGGCGCACTCGATCTGCGCGAGCGAGGGATCCTTGGCGACAGCGGTTCAAATGTCGTCGGCGTTGTTGCCGGCATCTGGCTGGTGCTCGTGCTCGGCACAACCGGGCTAGCGATTGCAGCCGCAGTACTCGTTCTATTAACCATTTACGGGGAAGTTCGTTCGATCAACACGCTCGTCGAATCGACTCCGGGACTAAGTCATCTAGACTCATTAGGGAGAATTGTTAATCGTGCCTGACGCTCAACGCCAGCCCCGTCACATCTTCGTCACAGGCGGAGTCGTTTCATCCCTCGGAAAAGGAATCGCCGCCGCCTCGATCGGGCGGCTGTTGGTTGCCCGCGGCCTCACAGTCGGCCTTCAGAAGTTCGATCCGTACATCAACGTCGATCCGGGGACAATGTCGCCGTATCAGCACGGCGAAGTCTTCGTCACCGAGGACGGCGCTGAGACCGATCTCGACCTCGGCCACTACGAGCGCTTCACCGACTCCAACACAACGAGGGCATCGAATGTCACTGCTGGCGGCATCTACGACGCAGTGATCAGGCGCGAGCGCCGCGGTGACTACCTAGGTGCGACCGTTCAGGTCGTTCCCCACATCACCGATGAGATTAAACAGCGGATCAAGCTGATTGCAGAGACAAGCGACGTTGACGTCGTAATCACAGAGATCGGTGGAACCGTGGGCGACATCGAGTCGCTTCCGTTCCTTGAGGCGATCCGCCAGTTCCCGGTTGACGTCGGCCGGCGCAACTGCCTGTTCATCCACCTCACCTTGGTCCCTTACATCGGCCACGCTGGGGAGCTAAAGACGAAGCCGACGCAGCACTCGGTCAACGAGCTTCGCAGGATCGGTATTCAGCCCGACATGCTGCTGTGCCGCAGTGAGGGCGAGCTCTCTGTTGACATCCGCAAGAAGATCGCGCTCTTTGCCTCACTCCCCGTTGAGGCCGTGATCTCGGCTAAGGACGTCAATGACATTTACGAAGTGCCGCTCTGGTACTGCGAGCAGAAGGTCGACGACTTTATCTGCGACGAGCTCGGGCTCGATGCCGCTCCGGCTGACCTCAGCGAGTGGGACGCAATCGTTACGCGCGCCGCCGAAGCGACGGCCCCGGTCAAGATCTCGCTCGTCGGCAAGTACATCGCGCTCGCTGATGCCTACAAGTCGGTCAGCGAAGCTTTGATCCACAGCGGCAACCTCGCCGGAGCAAACGTTGAGATTGATTGGGTTGACTCGGAAGACCTGATTGATGATCAGGTTGCGCTCGAGCGGCTTGGTGGCTCCGATGGCATTCTCGTTCCAGGCGGTTTCGGTGGCCGCGGAATCGAAGGCAAAATCCGCGCCGTGCGCGTTGCCCGCGAGCAGAAGATTCCATACCTCGGCGTCTGCCTCGGAATGCAGATGGCGGTCTGTGAGTTCGCGCGCTCGATGGCCGGAATGGACGGCGCCAACTCGACCGAATTCGATCTCGAAACCGAGTGGCCAGTAATCGACCTGCTGCCCGAGCAGAAAGAGGTTTCCGACCTCGGCGGCACAATGCGCCTTGGCGCCGACCCGATCAAGCTCCATAACGGCACGATCGTGCGGGACTGCTACGGCGAGTCCGTGGTCTACGAACGCCACCGCCATCGCTATGAGGTTTCAATCGCGCTGCGCAAGAAGCTCGAGCACGCCGGGCTGGTCGTCAGCGGCACTTCGCCCGACGAGCGGCTCGTCGAGGCCGTCGAGCTTCCTACCGATGTGCACCCGTTCTTCGTCGCGGCGCAGTATCACCCGGAGTTCAAGTCGCGCCCTGAGCGCCCGGCTCCGCTCTTCCGCGAGTTCGTTGCGGCAGCGTTCGCCGCCCGCGGCGGCGGCGGCGCCCAGCCCGACGTCGCGGATGACGCTCACGCAAGTCGTCGCACGGCCTGATTGTCTCAGCGATGAGGCCCGCCTCGGAGCTTGAGACCCGGCGCCTAAACGAAACCTTTGCCGCGCTATGTGCGATTCCCAGCCCGTCGCGCGCTGAGGGCGCGGTGGCCGCCTACGTGCGCAGCGAACTGGAGCAGATTGGGGTAGAGGTAGAGGAGGATGGCGCGGCCGCGGCGATCGGAGGACAGAGCGGCAACCTGTTGGCGCGGATCGGTCCGGACGCGGCGAAGTCGGTGCTCTTCTGCGCGCACCTTGACACTGTTCCACACGAAGGAGCTGTGGTTCCCGTGGTAGTTGACGGCGGCTGGGAGAGCGAGGGAGACACGATCCTTGGCGCCGACAACAAGGCCGCGGTCGCGGTGCTGCTCGAGCTCGCGCGGCGCGCGACGATTGAAGGCGCTGC
>JBAXGJ010000241.1:0-2553 GCA_037139475.1 Actinomycetes bacterium | reverse complement strand
TCGATCGTGTCGCCTAGGACGGCGGTGTGTTCGAGCGAAATTCCTGTGCACACCTGCACTGCCGAGTCGATCACGTTGGTCGCGTCCAAGCGCCCTCCGAGCCCGGCCTCGATCACGGCAGCGCCGACGCCCTCGTGTTCGATCACGAGGAAGGCGATCGCGGTCAGCGCTTCGAACTGCGTCAGTGGCCCAAGTTCGGGCTCGTCCTGCTGAAGCTGCGAAGCGGCCGCTTTGACACGCCAAGCCGCCCCTGCGAACTGCTGCGAGTCGCAAGGCACGCCGCCGACCAGTACTCGCTCTGTGAAGGAAACAAAGTGCGGCGAGAGGTAGGCACCGACGGTTAGTTCGTGTTCGGCGAGGATCGCAGCGACCATCCGCGTAACCGATGACTTGCCGTTTGAGCCAACGACATGAACAAGCATCGGAAGCTGCTGCGGCGAGCCGAGCGCCTCTAGCAGCAGCTCAATTCGCTTCAGCCCGAAGTCAATTCCGAAGAGTTCCAGCCCAAGCAGCCAGCGTTCGGCGTCGGCCTGGGTCCAGTCTGCTGCTCGGTCCTCGGGGGCGTCCACGCGGGGCTCCCCGTTAGGCGCCGAGCGCGGCAAGCTCTTCGCGCAGTCGATCGAGCTTGGCCTGCTCGCCGGCGACCAGCTCGGCCGGCGCTTTGGCTACGAAAGCCTCGTTCGAAAGCTTGCTCTCGGCGCGCTCAATCTCGCCTTCGATAGCGGAGCGTCGCTGAGCGCGCTCGCGCTGCTGGGCCTCGACGTCGATTGCATCGCCGGCGCTGATCTCGATCGTTCCGCCGGGAACAGCGATGCTGTCGGTCACATCGCCGTCGAAGGCGGCTAGATCTAGCCGCGCCAGACGAGCGACCAGGGCGCCATCAGCGTCCAAGGCGGGTGAGTCAATCTTCGCGCCGAGCTGCGCTCCGGGCTTTACATTGGCGCCGCTGCGCCAGGAGCGAAGCGCCATAACAGCAACGATCACGTCGCTGACGCGCTGTTCGGCCGCGGCGTCAAGCAGCGCTTCATCGGCAATCGGGAACGGCGCGCCGATCAGCAGCCCCTCGGCCCCCGGCACCGACTCCCAAAGCTGCTCGGTCACGAACGGGATGAATGGATGTGCAAGCGCCAGTGTTGAGCGCAGCACGTAACAGAGAGTGGCCGAAAGCTCGGCGTCAAATTCGCGTCCCTTAATCAGCTCGAGGTACCAATCGCAGAGCTCGCCGTAAACGAAGTCGTAGAGGCCAAACGCGGCCTTCGAGAATTCGAACTGCTCAATCTGCTCACTGGTCTCACCGACTACCTGCTGCAGGCGCGAGACGATCCAACGGTCCTCGACAGGCGCGTCAGCACCAACGGTCGGCTCCAGCCCAACATCGTCGCCAACGTTCAGAAGCACGAAGCGCGAAGCGTTGAAGAGCTTGTTCGCGAGCGCCTGCCCCTGTTCGACGCGCTCGCGTGAGTAGCGCACGTCCTGCGTCGAGGACATCGCCAGCAGGCCGAAGCGAACAGCATCGGCTCCGTGCTCGTCGATCTCTGTGATCGGGTCGATCCCGGTGCCCAGCGACTTGCTCATCCGCCGCCCGTCAGGGGCCTGGATCACGGAGTGAACGTAAACGTCGCTGAACGGAACATCGCCGGTGAAACGGAGCCCCATCATCACCATTCGCGCAACCCAGAGGAAGAGAATGTCGCGCGCCGTCGAGAGCACATCGGTCGGGTAGAAAGCCTTGTACTCAGGAGTTTCGTCTGGCCAGCCGAGCGTCGCGAAGGGCCATAGCGCGGAGCTAAACCAGGTGTCGAGCACGTCCTCCTCGCGGACCCAGCCGTCGCCTTCGGGCTCTTCCATCCCGACGTAGGTTTCGTCGCCGCGGTACCAGACCGGCAGCCGGTGTCCCCACCAGAGCTGGCGTGAGATGCACCAGGGGCGGATCTCCTCGAGCCAATCGGTATAGCGCTTCGATTGGCTCGGCGGATGAATCTTGACGCGCCCATCGTTGACGGCCTCGATCGCCGGCGGCGCGAGCTCGTCCATCTTCATGAACCACTGCAGCGAGATCAGCGGCTCTATCCGCTCGCCTGAACGATGAGAGAACGGCACAGCGTGGTCGTAAGGCTCTTCGCCGCGGAGCAGCCCTTGATCGCGCAGCGCAGCGACAACGGCGACCTGCGCTTCTGCTGCTTTCAGCCCCGCGAAGTTGCCGGCAAGCTCTGTCATCGCGCCGTCTTCGCCGATCACGATGATCTCGTCGAGGCCGTGGCGGCGGCCGATCTCAAAGTCGTTCGGGTCGTGCGCGGGTGTGATCTTCAGTGCACCTGTGCCGAAGTCGGTCTTGACGTAATCGTCGCCGATGATCTCCAGTTCGCGCTCCGTCAAAGGCAACTTGACGCGCTGGCCGATTAGGTGCTTGAAGCGCTCGTCACTCGGATTGACGGCGACGGCGCTGTCGCCGAGCATCGTCTCCGGCCGCACCGTCGCGACTACGACTTCGCCGCTGCCGTCGGCCAGCGGGTAGGCGATCTCATAGAGCGTGTCGGTTACCTCGCGCTCCTC
>JBAXGJ010000240.1:0-2556 GCA_037139475.1 Actinomycetes bacterium | reverse complement strand
CTGCGCGCCGCTGGCCAGCGCCGCCTACTGCTTGAACGCGAGCGTTCAGCGACCGCCGCTGAGGTTCTGAGGCGCAAGGCCGTCGCCGGCGCTGGCCCGGACAAGCTCGCGCGCCTGCGCACGCTCGAGGGCCTGTCGATCGCGCTCTCCGCGCACGATCCCAAGGGCGTGCTCGAGCGCGGCTACGCGATCGTTGACGACGGCGATGGCAACGTGATCACGACCGCAGCGCAGGCTCGTGCGGCGGAGGATGTTCGGCTTCAGTTCGCCGACGACGCCGTTGATGCGAAGATCACCACAAGCGATGACTGAAGACGAACAGAGCTACGAGCTTGCGACAGCTCGCCTTGAGGAGATCATCCGCCGGCTCGACTCCGGCGAAGCAGGGCTACGCGAGACGCTCGACCTAGTAAAAGAGGGCCGCACTCTCGTCGAGTACTGCGCCGGCGAGCTTGAGGCCGTAAGTCAAGGACTCGATGAGATCAAGCTCGACGAGCTGATCGCGCGGCTCGAAGCGCAGAGCCCAGAAGGCGAATAGTTGGCGATGACGAGTTTCGACAAGCTCGCCGATCTACCACTAACGATTGAAAGCCACGAGCTAAGCGGCCAGCAGGCCGACGTCTCGTCCGGCTTCCTGCGGATGACGACGACAATCAACTTCAGCGGCGGCGGCGAAGTCGGCCGCGGTGAGGACGTCACCTACGACAACGAGGATCACGAAGCACTGCAAGCTTGGGGCGCGCCGCTTGCCTTGGCCGGCGAGTGGACGCTCGGCAGCTTCTGCGAGGCGCTCGAAGCGTTCGATCTTTTCCCACAGCCTCCCGTCCGCGAGATCTCGCGCAACTACAGAATTTGGGGCTTTGAGTCGGCCGCGCTGGACCTAGCGCTGCGTCAGGCCGGCCAGTCGCTCCACCAGCGCCTTGGTTTGACGCCGCAGCCGCTTCGCTTCGTCTGTTCGCTGCGGCTTGGCGAAGCGCCGGCAATTCTGGCACCGCTCGAACAGCGGCTCTCGCTCTACCCAGACTTGGAGTTCAAGCTCGACCCAACTCCGGAGTGGGACGCAGCAACGCTGCAGGCCGTCGCGAACAGTGGCCGCGCCGCAGTGCTCGACTTCAAAGGGCTTTATGAGGGAACGGAAGTTGACACGCCCGCCGACCCGCGCTTCTACGAGCGCGTGCTCGCCGCGATTCCCAATACCTGGATTGAAGACCCAAAGCTGACGCCAGAGATCGACGCCGTGCTTGAGAGCGCTAGGGATCGGATCACTTGGGACGCCAACATCAACTCGGTCGCTGACATCGACGCGCTCCCCTTCCAGCCGACGATGGTCAACATCAAGCCATCGCGCTTTGGCCCGCTCAGCGAGCTTTTCGCCGCCTACGACAGCTGCAACGAGCGCGGCATCGCGATGTACGGCGGCGGCCAGTTTGAGCTTGGCGTAGGCCGCGGGCAGATTCAGTACCTCGCTTCCTGCCTCCACCCGGACGGCCCCAACGACGTTGCGCCGCTTGGCTACAACGAGCCCACCGTCGCCGCCGGCCTAGAGCAAAGCCCGCTACCGGTAGCGGTTAGCGAGATTGGCTTCCAATGGCAGTAGCGACAGAGCGCGAAGGCTGGTCGTTCTCTTACGTTGATCGAATCCGCTTCGGCGACCTCGACGCGATGCGCCACCTCAACAACGTCGCCTTCCTCGGCTTCTTTGAGAGCGCGCGGATCGCCTTCATCCAGTCGCTGGTCGCTTCGCACAGCCCGGTTGAGACGGAGCACAAAGTTGGCTTGATTTTCGCCGAAGCGCACATCAACTACCGCTCTCCCGGCCTCTTCGATGAAGAGGTGCGGACCTTCATCCGCCCGCGCGCGCTGAAGCGCTCCAGCTTCCGCACCGAGTTCCTAATGACCTCCGATACCGATGGCCGCACGTTGGCCGAAGGCTGGGGCGCGCTCGTCGGATACGACTACGTCGCCGACAAGCCCACCCCAATATCTGAACCGATCGCCGAGGCGCTACGCGCCAACGGCGGCGAAGCTGAACCTGAGCTCTAGAAGCGGAATGTCTTGCTGCTGGCTGCGCCGCTAACGCCACTCTTCTTCGGCGTTACCGAGACCGCCCACGAGCCCTTCGCGAGTTTAATCGCGCAGTCAGTCTTTTTCGTCTTCTTATTCGCTTTGCAGCTGCCCTTTTTAGTCAGCTTGCCACTCTTGGCACTAATTGTGTAGCCCAGGCCAGTGACGCTTGTGACTGCTGCGGTGACACTCTTCGAACCCTTGTTCGAGCTCCACTTGACGGAGGGCTTGCTCGGCTTCGACGAGGCTTTAAATGCCATCCGGTAGGTCGGCGCTGAGAAGCCGACACGTGGAACGCTGATGCGCAGTCCGTCCGCATCAGCGGTCGCCGTGAAAGCGGAGCCAGTCACCGGCGTCGTTGACCCATCCTCGGTGCGCGTAACTGTTAGCCCAGCCTTCGCTGCTTCGGCGTCGCCGCCGACACAGGTCGCCAGCAGCGCGTTCGGCATGAAGGCCTCGAGCGAACCGGTATTCAGGGTCGTTCCATCTTGC
>JBAXGJ010000239.1:0-2570 GCA_037139475.1 Actinomycetes bacterium | reverse complement strand
GGGACGATGCAGTAGGAGCACTTCTGGTTGCAGCCGACGCTTATCTGCATCCAAGCCTGAGCGCTCTGGTGCGCGCGCATCGGAAGATCGGCGGTGAAGCCGCCAAACTCAAAGTATCCCTGCGCCTCGATTGAGTCGGACAGCAGAAATTCGCTTAGCCGATCGACCTGCCCTGGGCCGAAGGCGACGTCCACGAACGGGTAGCGCTCGAAGACCTCGTCCTTCAGAGACTGCGCCCAGCAGCCGCCAACGCCAATCACGACGCCCGGGCGGGATGCCTTGAAACGCTTCGCGTTGCCGAGCTGCGTTGCCAGGCGGCGATCCGCGCTTTCGCGGATCGAGCAGGTATTGAGCAGAATCAAATCCGCATCGCTCGGCGCGTCGGCCTGCGAATAGCCGAGCGATTCGAGCAGCCCGTCGATCCGCTCCGAGTCGTGCTCGTTCATCTGGCAGCCGAAGGTCGTGAGGTGATAGCTGAGACCGGCCATTAGCGAGGCAGGCTAGCGCGACCGGGACTTAGCTGCGCTCGAAAGCGCGAACCGCGTCATAAGCGATCTCGAGGCTGTAACCGCGCCGCGCGAGCATTCCAAGCGCGCGCTCGCGTTCGCGCTCGTCGCTTGGCTTAACCCCGATCCTCTGGTCGAGTACGCGAATCGCGTCGCCTACCTGATCGGCATGGCCGCGCGATCCGACTACCGATTCGATGATCTCGGATGAGATTCCCGCCTCGCGCAGATTCGTAATGATCCTCTCGTTGCCCCAGCCATCTATCGCGCGCCGGTCCTCGGCGTAGAGCGCCGCAAAGCGCTGATCGCTGAGGTATCCATCGGAGACCATCTGCGCGACGACCTCGGTGATGATCGGGCCCGGAATGTCGTCGCGCTCTAGCCGCGCGGAAACCTGCGCGACCGTCCGCTCACGTTTAGCTATGAATCGGAAGGCGCGCTCGAGCGCCTCCTGCACCCTTTGGTCGTGATCGAAAGCGGTGTCTGCCAAGTGTTCAGGCGGCTTCGGCCGTCGGCTCGTCGGCGGCTGCCTCAGGCTCTTCGGCCAAAACCGGGACCTCAGCGTCAGGATCGCGCTCGATCGGGACCACAAGATCCGTGTCGACACCGACGATTGCGTAGATCTTCTCTTCGATCTCCTTCGCCATCTTCGGGTTGTCGTCGAGGTAGGCCTTCGCGTTGTTGCGACCCTGCCCGATGCGCTCCTCGCCGTAGGAAAAGAACGACCCCGACTTGGTGACGATCTCGTGCTCAATGCCAAGGTCGAGGATGCATCCCGATGAAGAGATGCCCTTGCCGAACTCGATGTCGAACTCTGCCTGGCGGAACGGCGCCGCGACCTTGTTCTTGACGACCTTGACGCGAACGCGGTTGCCGACAGCTTCGGTTCCGTCCTTGAGCGTTTCGATCCGACGAATGTCAAGCCTCTGAGAGGAGTAGAACTTCAGCGCGCGGCCTCCTGGTTGCGTCTCCGGGGAGCCGAACATGACGCCAATCTTCTCGCGAATCTGGTTCGTAAAGAGGCACATCGTTTGAGCGCGGTTGAGGTTGCCGGCGAGCTTGCGCATCGCTTGACTCATCATTCGCGCCTGCAGGCCGACTGTCTGATCGCCCATCTGGCCTTCAAGCTCGGAGCGTGGCGTCAGCGCAGCGACGGAGTCGATTGCGATCAGGTCAACGGCCCCGGAGCGCACCAGCATGTCGGCGATCTCGAGTGCCTGCTCGCCATAGTCGGGCTGTGAAACCAGCAGCTCGTCGATGTCGACGCCGATCTGACGGGCGTAGAGCGGATCCATCGAATGCTCTGCGTCGATAAATGCGCAGACGCCACCGAGCTTCTGCGCTTCGGCGATCACGTGATAGACGAGCGTTGTCTTGCCAGAAGACTCTGGGCCGAATAGTTCGACGATACGGCCGCGCGGCATTCCGCCGATGCCGAGTGCGAGATCGAGCGAAAGTGCGCCGGTCGGAATCGCATCGACCTTGACCTGTGCGCCTTCGTCGCCCATGCGCATTACGGAGCCTTGTCCGAACTGCTTCTCAATCTGGCTAAGGGCGCCTTTGAGGGCGTCGTCGCGTGCTTTTGCTGCTTTATCGGTTGCTGGAGTTGGCATCGTTGGTAAGACCTCTCTATCGGGCGAGAACAGATGTTCGGTCCTCGTGCGGACGGAAAAGCGAAGCTACCGGCGAAAATGCAACAGGCCTACCGCCGAAGCGCTAAGAAACTGCGAAAAATCAGCGTATCTACTGCTCTTTACCGCTTAGCAGGCGCGTCACCATGTGCAAGACAACGGTCGTCGTGCGGTCGCGAATCACCTGCCGCGAACCGGGGAGCTGCAATTTGCGGACTGCTTGTTCGCCATCACCGAGAGAGACCGCGCACCAGACGAGCCCGACCGGCTTCTGATCGCTCCCTCCTCCGGGTCCAGCGATACCTGTCACGCCGACACCGACATCAGCGTCCAACGAAGCCCGCGCTCCTTCGGCGAGGGCGACCGCGACCTCCTCACTGACCGCGCCATGCCGCTCAATCAACTGCTCGGGAACACCAGCCAGTTTGGTTTT
>JBAXGJ010000238.1:0-2571 GCA_037139475.1 Actinomycetes bacterium | reverse complement strand
AAGACGGTGCCGTCGCTGTCAACGAGGTCGCCTTCGACGATCAGGAACTCTTCCCAGCCGACGTGGTCATGGGCGACCGTTACTGCGCCCGGCTCCATCCGCATTGCATAACAGCCGAAGCCGGTCTTCTGGTCAAGGCTCAGCGAAAGCCAGCTGATGTCGTCCTGAACTGGCCCCTCCATGTCGTACTCACCGAACTTGTCGGTGTGGAGGTTGATCTGCTTACGCTGCTCGCCGCTCATCGCCGCCAGCGTATTAGCTTCGCCAGCCGATTGCGCCTTCAAGGTTCGCGCCGGTCAGCTTCGCGCCGCGCAGATCGGCGTCCTCAAGGTTCGCTCCCTCAAGGTTGGCGTTGCGGAACTTGGCGCGGCGGAAGTCGCTGCCGCGGAGGTTCGCTGAATCCAGCTTGCTGTCGTCAAGATTGGCGCGCCCTGCCTCAACCTGACTTAGGTCGGCGCGGCTCAGGTCAGCGTGGCGCAACTCAGCGCGGCTTAGGTCGGCGCCCGCGAGCTGCGTGCCAACCAGCTTCGCCTCGATCAGCTCGGCGCAAAACATGCTCGCATCGCGCAGGTCTGCTCCACTGAGGTCTGCTCCACGGAGGTCGGCGTGTTCAAGCCCGATCCCGTTTAGGTCCGCTCCCTGCAGATTGGCCCCAGTGAGGTCGGCTCCAGAGAGGTTCTCACCGCTGAGATTGGCGCCCGAAAGGTTGGCCTCACGTAAGTGTGCGCCAGCCAGATCGCGTCCTCGAAGATCCTGTCCGCTTAGATCCTGTCCACTCAGATTGACGCTCATAGCTATTTCCTCTCTTTTACAAGGCTAGTCGCCCAGCGCGGGCTGAGCAAACCGCAGCGCGTCCTCCGCAGCAGCCGCTACCGTCCGAGCAATGGAAGCTTCCCCAGCCGCTGCGCTAGACGCCAGCACCTCAAGCAAGCTCCGCCGCCTCAACATAATCGTCGGCCTTGTCGCAGCCGCCCAGGCAATTGTTCTGCTGATAATCGCCAAGCCCGCCTCGCTGCCGGTCAACATGACCTACATGCTGGGGCCTCCCGGCGAGGGCAAGTACAGCTCGCCGACGGAGCTCTTCGGGCTGCGGATCGACATTGCCGTGGCGCTCTTCTTGCTGCTCGCCGCAGCTGACCACCTGATCGTCGCCAGCCCCTGGGCAAACCGCTGGTACAACGCAAACGTGGCGCGTGGAATCAACCCGGCGCGCTGGTGGGAGTACTCGATCAGTGCCTCGCTGATGATCGTCCTGATCGCAATGCTGACTGGCATCAGCGAGGGAACGGCATTGATCGCAATCTTCGGCGTCAACGCCGCGATGATCCTCTTCGGGCTCGTGATGGAGTACGCCAACGAGGGGCGCGAAACGGTTGACTGGCGCCCCTTCATCTACGGCTGCATCGTCGGCGCCGTGCCGTGGATTGCGATTGCGATCCAGCTCTTCCCGATCAACCTCGACAGCGGCGGCCAAGCGCCGACCTTCGTATACGTGATCTTCTTCACGCTCTTCATCCTCTTCAACACCTTCGCGATCAACATGTGGCTTCAGTACCGCCGACGTGGACGGTGGGCGAACCCAGTCCACGCTGAGCGCGTCTACCTTTGGCTCAGCTTGATCGCCAAGAGCGTGCTCGCTTGGCAGGTCTACGGCGGCGCGCTGGCAGGCAGCTAACAAGCAGCGCAGCTCGTTTTCGGCAAGTATTGAGCAGATGAGTCAGGAGCTGGTCGTAATAGAGGTCGCGCGCGAGCAGCCGCGCAGCGACGATGGAGGTGGCGTTTTCGGCCTGCTCGGCCGCGTCGCAAGCTTTGGCGTGCGCTCTACCGGCGATGCGATTGAGGCCGTGATCGGCTCCGATGCGGTTGAGGAGAGCATCAACCGCCTGCTCAGCAGCCCGGCGATTGAGCGACTAATCCAGACCGCGCTGAGTGGACCGCTCGTTGATGCTCTGAGCCGCGAACTGGTGCGCCAGCGGGTCGTCGAACGGATCACGACGACGCTGATTGAGGCCGGCGTCTTTGAGCCGATCGTTGATGCCTTCCTTGAACGGCCTGAGCTGTGGGTTTTGGTCGAAGAGATTGCGCAGAGCCCATCGGTCAGCGACGCGATCCGCCAGCAGAGCTTTGGCTTCGCCGACCAGGTTGGCGATGAGGTTCGCGGCCGCAGCCGCAGCGCCGACGACATCCTTGCCCGCGCTGCGCGCCGGCTCGTTGGCCGCCGCGGCCAGATGGCGGCGCAACGCCCCTCGGACGGGGACGCTCACGTTGAGGGCGAGAACGGCGATCACGCGTCGACCGAAGAAGGCAGCGAATGAGCGCCGCCAACCCCAGCGCCCCGCAGCCGGAAACGCAGCCGCCGACGCCTTCCGAGCTAGACACGGCGACCAACCGCGCGCAGGTCGAGGCGTCGGTGCGGCTGCGGGGATCGGCCGCAGTCAAGGGCGCGCCGCAGCGTTACGTCGGCCTGATCACGCGGCTGCTGGGCTTCGCCGTTGACGTCATCATCATCAACCTCGTCGCCGCCTTCAGCTGGGCCGTCGTCGCACTGACGATGTCGGCGCTGAACGTTCC
>JBAXGJ010000237.1:0-2579 GCA_037139475.1 Actinomycetes bacterium | reverse complement strand
TTGCGCTCGGCCACCCATTCGGGATGACCGGCGTGCGGATCATGACGACGCTGCTCAACGATCTCGAAACGCTCGACGGCCGCTATGGCCTTGAGACGATGTGCGTCGCCCAAGGTCAGGGCGAAGCAATGATCATCGAACGGATCAGCTAAACCACTGGACTGGACAGCGAGAGGGCAAAGCGCCCCTCGCTGTCGGTCCAGGTTTGCTTCAGCTTCAGGCCGGCGGCATCAAGGTCGTCGGCCAGCCGCTGCGGCGTGAACTTCGCGCTGACCTCGGTCCTCAGCTCCTCACCTGAAGCGAAGTCGATCGATAGCGGGATTGCGTTGATCTTGACGTGCATCGCGCGGCTAGCGCGAAGCCGCATCTCAATCCACTCCTGGTTGCGGTCGTAGAAGGCGACGTGCTCGAAGGCCTCTACATCAAAGTCGGCGTCGAGGCTGTTGTTGATCACGCTCAGCACGTTGCGGTTGAAGGCCGCCGTTACGCCGGCGCTGTCGTTGTAGGCCGCTT
Source organism: Actinomycetes bacterium (assembly GCA_037139475.1). Lineage (GTDB taxonomy): Bacteria > Actinomycetota > Thermoleophilia > Solirubrobacterales > Solirubrobacteraceae > F1-60-MAGs163. Next base: position 2,066 of record JBAXGJ010000237.1, on the reverse strand, counting down.
CGAGGACGGCCGGATCCTTCACAAGGTCGGTCCCCAGCAGCAGGTGGTCGATTCCTGGCCTCAGCAGCGCTGCGATTGCGCGCAGCAGCTGACGCCGTGAGCCAGGAACGAAGTTGCCGATCGTGCCGCCGAGCAGCGCGATGACGCGCGGCGCGCCGTCGATCGGCGGCGGGATGTAATCAAGGTGGCGCTCAAAGTCGCCGACGACGCCGATGATCTCGGCATCGCTGAAGCGTTCGCCGCAGATCTCGCAGCAGCGGCGCACCATCGCCTCAGTTACATCGAAAGGGACGTAGCGCTGCAGCGTGCCGGCTGCGGCCGCTTGGTCGATCAAGATCATCGTCTTCTCGGCCGTCCCCGAACCGAGTTCAACCAGTTCCGCCATCTCAGTCGCGGCGACAATCTCGGCGCCGTCGGCCTCGAAGATCGAGCGCTCAGCGCGGGTCGGGTAGTACTCAGGCAGCTCGCAGATCTGGTCGAAGAGATCGCCACCGACTTCGTCATAGAAATGCTTTGGGCCAAGCTCCTTGAACGGGCGGGTTAGGCCGTCAAGCACGTCGTCGGCGAGCGTCCGCTCGTCGCTCTCGTTGAGTGGGCAGATCACACGTGCGCGTTCGCTCATTGCGAGCCACCGCGCGCCAGCCGCACGCCGCTGAATATCTGCCTGCGCTGAGGCAGGTCCCAGTTGCGGAAGGTCGGCGATGCGACGCGGCCGTCGGTCGCCCACGAGCCGCCGCGCAGCACGCGGTAGCCGCTGCGGAAGAAGACCTGCGAGTACTCCGGGTAGGGGTGAGGGCTGAAACCGGGGTAGCCGTCGAACTCGCTCGCCGTCCACTCCCAGAGGTTGCCGATCAGGTCGAGCGCGCCGCAGTCGGCGGCGCCGCTTGGGTAAGCGCCGACCGGCGCGGTGTCGAAGCTGACCTGGCCGACGTTGGCGCCGCTCCGATCGGCGGGCGCGCCGCTCTGCCACTGGGCTGCGGCCTCCCATTCGGTTTCGCTTGGCAGCCGCGCGCCGCGCGCACGCGCAAATGCTTCGGCCTCAAAGAAGCTGATCTGGGCGGCAGGCCTGTCGGGGTCGAGCTCGCGTGGGCCGCAGCTCGTCAGCTCAAGTGGGCTGCTCGGATCACCCAGGTCCCAGTAGAGCGGCGCCGTAATCGCTTCGGCCGTCACCCAAGCCCAGCCTTCCTCGCTCCACCACTGCCGCTCGCGGTAGCCGCCCTCGGCGACGAACTCAAGCCAGCTGGCGTTCGTCACCGGCGTGAGGCCGATCTCAAAGCGCTCGACGCGCAGCATGCGGCACGGCATTTCGTTGTCGTAAGCGAACTGCTCGCCGCTGGCGCCGATCGTGAACTCGCCGCCCTCGATCTGGGCGAACTCAAGGCCGCTGTGGCCACCAGGCGCGGGCGGCGCCGGCTCGCGGAAGTCGGGGTCAAAACCTGGCAGCTGCGCCAGCGCCAGCGTCTGGCAGATCGTCTCACGGTGCTGGAGCTCATGGCGCAGAACCATCTCGACGATCTCAGTGTCGAGCTGCTGTTCAGCGGCAAGCTCAAGCGCCCGCTCGCGCACGGCGGCAAGGTATTCGCGCGCTTGGGCAGCGTTGAGCTGCGCGATCTCACCACGGACGGCGCGCGGCGTTTCAAAGGCGTCGTAGAGAGCGGCTAAGTCCGGCCGTAGCAACGGCTTTCCGCCGCCGCGGTGGACCAGCCAAAGGTCTTCGTAGGCCGCGATGTGAGCGATGTCCCAAACCAGCGGACTCATGATCGGGTCGATCTGTCGCTCTAGGTCTTCGTCGCTGATCGCTGCTGCCAGCTTTAGCGTGCGCTCCCTTGTGCGCCGGAGCAGTTCGGGCAGCGCCCCAGGCTCTGCCTGTGTAGACGTCGAGGTCATCCTGAGATTGGTTAGCTAGTCGCTGTCGCCGAGAGCCGCGGCGTCAGCGATCAGCGTCATGCGGTCTGCTGGCAGCAGCGAGGCGGGGGCCTGCGGCCCGGGTTCGCCGAGCGTCAAGCTCAATGCGTCTGCCTTGCCGGCGCCGGTGACGAGCAGAACTATGTCTGTGATCTCGGAGA
>JBAXGJ010000236.1:0-2590 GCA_037139475.1 Actinomycetes bacterium | reverse complement strand
GGCGGTCGCGCGTGAGGATTACCGATACGCCAGCGAGCAGCGCGGGAAAGAACGCCGAGCCAACGGCGTATAGAAGAATCTGGGGCACAGCTTTAGATCATGCCGCAACTCGCGGCGCCGCGCTAACGGATTGCTACTTCGCGGCGCCCTTCGCTGCCAGGTCCTCGAAGTACTGGTCGCCCTCGATTGAGATGTTCGGAAGGATCTTGTCGAGCCAGTGAGGCATGTACCAGGTGGCCTTACCGAACAGGCTCATCGTTGCTGGTAGCAGCACACAGCGGATGATCGTCGCGTAGATGATGATCGCGAACGCCGCGCCGACGCCGAACTCCTTGACGATCGGGTTGCCGTTGATCACGAAGGCGGCGAAGACGCAGGTCATGATCAGCGCGGCAGCACTGACGATCTTGCCGGTCGAGGCCAAGCCCTCAACGATTGCGCCCTGAGGGTCCTTCTTCGCAAGCCACTTCTCGCGCACCACGCTCATCAGGAAGACGTTGTAGTCCATCGAGAGCCCAAAAATGATCGCGAAGACGATTAGAGGCACGTAGCTTAGGACCGGAATAGTTTCGTCGATCCCGATCAATGAGAGGCCGGTGCCAACCTCAAAGACAGCCGTCGTTATGCCGAAGGCGGCTAGGACGGTTATTAGGTTCATTATCGACGAGATCAGAGCCAACCCGAGTGCGCGGAAGGCCAGCGTCATCAAGATGAATCCGAGCGCCACGACGATCAGGATCGTCAAGACCAGCCGGTCGCCAATCAGGGTCGCCAAGTCGACGTAGCTCGCGGTTGAACCGCCGACATAGGCGGTCAAAGAGGTGCCCTTGGTGGCGTTAGGAATAGTCGTGTCGCGCAGCAAACCGACCAGGTTTGACGTCGCTTCTGCCGCGGGACCGGTCGTTGGCGTGACGTTGATCGTCGCCGCATTGCCGTCGGAGTTAACCGAGGGCTGACTGGCTGATTCAACCCCGGAGGCACCGGCTAGAGCCGTTTGCAGATCGTCGAGTTGAGTCTGGACCGTAGTCGTGTCAGTCGAGTTGATCGCGATAGCGATCTGGAAGCCGGCATTAGCGCCGACGCCGAAGCCTTCGTCGAGCAGGTCGTATGAGATCCGGGCCTGTGTGTTAGTTGGGAAGGTGCCGTTGTCCTGCTGCCCGAGGAAGAGCTGGTGGATCGGGTAGGAAAGGAGAGCGAGCACAATCACCGAGATGATCACTGCGATCACTCGGTGACGCACGATCGCCTTGGCCCACGCTGTCCAGCGAGGGGATTCGGCGCTCTTCTCCTGCTTCTCAATTGAGAAGCCCGGAAGCGAGAAGCGATCGAGCCCCTTGCCTGCGATTGCAAGCAATGCTGGCATTAGCGTTAGTGCCGTGAGCATCGCGAAGAGCACCGATACGGCCCCTGCGAAGCCCATCGCCGAGAGCAGCGGCACGTTGACAACGAGCATGCAGCACAGCGCAATGATCACGGTTGAGCCGGCAAAGACGATCGCTCCGCCAGCAGTCGCAGTAGCGCGTGAGGCTGCTTCGTGGTAATCGAGCCCCATGCCGCGGTGCTGTCGGTGGCGACTGACCATGAAGAGCGCATAATCGACTCCAACGCCAAGTCCGATCATGATCCCGAGCGTTGGCCCGATCGATGGCATCGAGATAACCGAGCCGAGCAGGTAGATGCCGCAAAGCCCTGTGAAAAGGCCGATCAGCGCGGTCACCATCGGTAGCCCCATCGAGAGCAGCGTGCCGAAGGTGAAGAGCAGAATGACCAATGCCGCACCGATGCCGACAATGATGCTCAGGTTGGTACTTGGATTCGAGACAGCGTTGCCGACGTAACTGCCGACGCCAACCGAAAGCCCAGCCTTCGTGGCGGGCTCAGAGAGGTTGACTAGCGCGTTGCCTTGATCGACCGTCAGCTCGTTGGCTGATTGCTTAATAACTACGCTGATGATCGCTATCTGGCCGTCCTTGCTGTTCAGCGCCTCTGACTGCTGTGACGTGCCAAGCGGGCTGGTTACAGAAGTGACGTTCGAGTCGTTCTGGTAGTTAGAGACCGTTTCATTGATCGCATCGGTGTACTGCGAGTCGCTGATCGTCGTGCCACCAGGAGCGCCGAGGACGACGGGGATTGAGCCGTTTGCGGCCTCTGGCCAGCGATCATCAAGCAGGTTGGTCGCGTCTTGGCTACCCGTGCCGTTGAGCTTCATGTTGTTGGAGGTGTTCCAGCCAAGCGCCTGGGAGCCAACCATCATGCCGGCGAGGATGATGACCCAAGCGATGACGACGACCCATCGGCGCTTTGTGCAGAAGTGACCGAGGGCGTAAAGGACGGGTGTCATTAAAGGACTCCAGAATTAGAGGGGAACTGCAAGCCGCGGCAGCGTATCAGGAAACTAGGCGAGTACCTAAAAAGTTTGCAGCAAAGCTCAAACTACCTGATAACTAAGTCCACGGATAGGGGCTTTTCGAGACGACGTGCGTTGTACCGCCGCCGAACCTTGAGAGGCGGAACGGCTCAAGCAGTGGTGAGGGACGATGGCCAAGGATCTCGCGCGCCACTTCGCGCCCGACGGCAAGCATCTTGAAGC
>JBAXGJ010000235.1:0-2590 GCA_037139475.1 Actinomycetes bacterium | reverse complement strand
GGCGGTCGCGCGTGAGGATTACCGATACGCCAGCGAGCAGCGCGGGAAAGAACGCAGAACCAACTGCGTATAGGAGAATCTGCGCCACAGCGTTAGATCATGCCGCAACTCGCGGCGCCGCGCTACCGGATCGCTACTTCGAGGCGCCCTTCGCTGCCAGATCATCGAAGTACTTGTCGCCCTCGATTGAGATGTTCGGCAGAATCCGGTCGAGCCAATGTGGCATGTACCAAGTGCCCTTGCCGAACAGGCTCATCGTCGCCGGCAGCAGCACGCAGCGCACCACCGTCGCGTAGATGATGATTGCTGCCGCCGTGCCTACGCCGAACTCCTTGACGATTGGGTTGCCGTTGATCACGAAGGCGAGGAATACGCAGGTCATGATCAGAGCCGCTGCACTGACGATCTTGCCGGTAGATGCCAAGCCCTCAACGATCGCGTCCTGAGGATCCTTCTTCGCAAGCCACTTCTCGCGCACCGAACTCATCAGGAAGACGTTGTAGTCCATTGAGAGCCCAAAGAGGACGGCGAACATCATCAGCGGTACGTAACTGACAACTGGAATTGTCTCACTAAGCCCGATCAGCGAGGTCCCGCGTCCGACTTCAAAGACGGCCGTCGTGACGCCGAACGCTGCGGCAACCGTAATCAGGTTCATCAGCGACGAGATCAGTGCCAGCCCGAGCGCACGGAAGGCCATCGTCATCAAGATGAATCCGAGCAGCACGACGATGACGATTGTCAAGACCAGACGGTCGCCGATCAGGGTTGCCAGATCGACATAGCTCGCTGTTTGACCGCCCACATAGGCGGTCAGAGAGGTGCCCTTGGTGGCGTTAGGGATAGTCGTGTCGCGCAGAGTGCTGACCAAGTTTGACGTGGACTCTGAAGAGGGTCCGGTCGTCGGCGTCACGGTGATCGTTGCCGCATTGTTGTCGGAGTCGACAGATGCCGGCGTGGCCGACGCCACTCCTGAGGTACCTGCTAGAGCCGTCGTCAGGTCGCCCAGTTCGGTCTGGACCGTGCTGGCGTCGGTTGAGTTGATCGCGATAGCGATTAGGAAGCCAGCGTTAGCGCCGACACCGAAGCCTTCATCGAGCAGGTCGTATGAGATCCGCGCCTGCGTATTGGTTGGGAACGAGCCGTTGTCCTGCTGGCCGAGGTAGAGCTGGTGGATCGGGTAGGAAAGGAGACCGAGCACGATCAGCGAGAGGACCAGCGCGACGATTCGGTGACGCACGATCGCCTTGCCCCAAGCTGTCCAGCGGGGGGATTCCGTGGTTTTCTCCTGCTTCTCGATCGAGAAGCCCGGAAGTGAGAGGCGATCGAGGCCCCTGCCTGCGATTGCGAGCAACGCAGGCATCAGCGTCAGCGCCGAGAGCATCGCGAAGAGCACCGCAACGGCCGCTGAGTAGCCCATCGCTGAGAGAATTGGCACCTTGACGACGGCTAGGCAGAGCAGCGCGATCATCACAGTTGAGCCAGCAAAGACGACCGCTCCGCCTGCAGTCGCAGTCGCGCGCGAGGCGGCCTCCTTGTAGTCGAGTCCCATACCGACGTGCTGTCGGTGGCGACTGACCATGAAGAGCGCATAATCGATTCCAACACCAAGCCCGATCATGATTCCTAGGGTGGGGCCGATCGGCGGAACGTCGACCACCTGGCCGAGCAGGTATATGCCCGAAATCCCCGCGATCAGGCCGATGAGAGCCGTGAGCATCGGCAGCCCCATCGAGACGAGTGTGCCGAAGGTGAAGAGCAGGATGATCATCGCGGCAGCGATGCCGACAATGATGCTGAGGTTGGTATTTGGATTGGAAACAGCGTTACCGACGTAGCTGCCGACGCCAACCGTCAGGCCAGCCTTTGTGGCAGGCTCGGAGAGGCTGACGAGGTGGTTGCCGTCGTCGATCGTCAGATCGGAGGGTGAGTCCTTGATCGTCACGCTGATGACCGCAATCTGGCCGTCCTTGCTGTTCAGCGACTGCGACTGTGTCGTCGTGCCCAGTGGGCTGACAACCGAGATAACGCCTGAGTCGTTCTGGTAGTTGGAGACCGTTTCGTTGATCGCATCGGTGTACTGCGAGTCGCTGATCGTCTTGCCGCCTGGGGCGCCGAGTACGACCGGGATCGATCCATTCGCAGCGTCGGGCCAGCGGTCGTTGAGCAGATTGGTTGCGTCTTGGCTGCCGGTGCCGTTAAGCGTGAGGTTGTTCGAGGTGGTCCAACCGAGCGACTTGGAGCCAGCCAGCATCCCGACGGCGATGATTACCCAGGCGATCACGACAACCCATCGGTGCTTGGTGCAGAAGTGACCGAGGGCGTAAAGGACGGGTGTCATGGAAAGACTCCAGAGTTAGAGGGGAACTACAAGCCACGGCAACCTATCAAGAAACGACCGCGTAATCTTGAGATCCCGTGGTAACTGAGAACCTACCTGATAACTACGTCCAGGGGTAGGGACTCTTCGAAACAACGTGCGTTGTGCCGCCGCCGAACCGTGAGAGGCGGAACGGCTCAAGCAGCGGTGAGGGGCGATGGCCAAGGATCTCGCGCGCCACTTCGCGCCCGACGGCAAGCATCTTGAAGC
>JBAXGJ010000234.1:0-2590 GCA_037139475.1 Actinomycetes bacterium | reverse complement strand
GAGGTTGCGTTCTCGCAACGATCCGGTGCAAAAATCGCTAGCTTTCGCAGTATGGAACCCCTCGTTCATGACGGAACGCTTCACGGCAGCGCTTACCCACCGATCGCCGACTACGCATTTCTCTCCGACTGCGAGTCAATCTGCTTGATCGCGCCAAGTGGCCGCGTGGAGTGGATGTGCCTTCCAAGGATGGACGGGCCGTCGGTATTCGGCGCGATGCTGGACCGTGACGCAGGAGGCTTCCGCATCTCCCCCGGCGACCAGCGCGTGCCAGCCGGCCGCCGCTATTTGCCCGGAACAATGATCCTGGAAACGACTTGGGCCACGCGCACGGGCTGGGTAGTGGTTCAGGATGTGCTGCTAGTTGGCCCCTGGCACCACGACTCCGAACGGTCGGAGACGCACCGCCGCTCACCAACCGATACCGACGCCGACCACGTGCTGCTGAGAACTATGCGCTGCATCAACGGCCACGTCGAAATGCAGATGGAATGCGAACCAAAGCTCGAGTACGGCCGCATCCCAGTCCAGTGGGAGTACGCCAGCGACGGCTACGGCGTAGGCGTTGCCTCGGCCGAGGGCGAGGACTTGACACTGACGCTGACGACCGACCTGCGGCTCGGTTTCGAAGGCGGCCGCGCCCGCGCACGCACAACTCTGCATGAGGGTGACACGGCCTTCGTCGCACTGAGTTGGACCGAACACGAAGCGCCTGCGAGCTTCGACGAGGCCTACCGCCGTCTTACATTCACTGCCGACTTCTGGCATGACTGGCTCGCCCACGGTGAATTCCCCGACCACCCGTGGCGAACCTACCTTCAGCGCAGCGCGCTGACGCTGAAGGGCCTTACCTACGCCCCAACCGGGGCGATGGTCGCAGCCGCGACGACCTCACTGCCGGAGACCCCTGGCGGCGAGCGCAACTGGGATTACCGCTACTCGTGGATCCGCGACTCAACCTTCATGCTCTGGGGGCTTTACTCGCTCGGCTTCGCTCAGGAGGCAGGCGACTACTACTACTTCATCGAGGATCTCGTTGCCGGTGACCGCGACCTCCAAGTCCTCTACGGAATCGGCGGCGAGCGCGAGCTTGAGGAGAGCACGCTCGATTACCTCGACGGCTACGAGGATTCAAAGCCGGTCAGAATTGGTAACGGGGCCTACAACCAGAAGCAGCATGACGTTTGGGGCGCGCTGCTTGATTCGATCTACATCCACACCAAGAACCGTGATCAACTGAGCGATTCGGCTTGGCCAATCATCGTCAACCAGGTTGAGCGCGCGATCGAAAACTGGAAAGAGCCGGATCGCGGCATCTGGGAGGTGCGCGGCGAGCCGCAGCACTTCGTCTCCTCGAAGGTTTTCTGCTGGGTCGCCTGCGACCGCGGCGTGCGCCTAGCCGAACTGCGCAACGACCGCGAGCGCGTAGAGCGCTGGGAGGCCGCCGCAAATGAGATCCGCGACGACATCCTTGCCAACGGCATCGACCCTGAGAAGAACCGCTTTGTCCAGGCCTATGGCTCAACGGCGCTAGACGCGGCGCTGCTGCTGGTGGCGCTCTTCCGTTTTCTGCCGGCCGACGACGAGCGGATTCGCAACACCGTGCTGGGGATCGCCGACGAGCTGAGCGAGGACGGCTTTGTGCTTCGCTACCGCGTCGATGAGACCGATGACGGCCTCAGCGGCGAGGAGGGCACATTCACAATCTGCTCGTTCTGGATGGTTTCAGCGCTGGTTGAGATCGGCGAGCTCGACCGCGCCCGCGAGCTTTGCGAGAAGCTGCTCTCGTTCTCAAGTTCGCTCTCTCTATACGCCGAGGAGCTCGACGCCAAGACCGGTCGTCACCTCGGCAACTTCCCTCAGGCCTTCACGCACCTGGCCCTGATCAACGCCGTGATGAAGCTGATCAGCGCCGAAGAGGCGATCAACGCTGCCAACGAGGAGCTAGACGCTGAGCGCCCGCTAGAACAGATCACCGGCGATATGCCAGCCGTTCAGCCGGACACGGAGAACCACGGATGAGCCCGTTCAAAGTGCAGCGCTGCGACGACGCCGAAGAGGCCTCACAGCTGACGGCGGCAACGATCACGAAGATGATTGAAGAGGCGATCGGCGCCCGCGGCGAAGCTCACTTTGCCTGCTCCGGCGGCAACACGCCAGACCGCACCTACGAGATTCTCAGCGATTCGCTAGGCAACGGCGATGGAGTTCACCTCTGGCTGGCAGACGAGCGCTGTGTTGGCCCCGAAGACCCGCAGGCCAACTCGCTGCTGCTGCAGCAGACGCTGAAACTGCCAGGAGCGACGCTGCACCGCGTCAAAGGTGAGCTAGGCCCCGACGCTGCTGCCGCCGACTACTGCGACCAGCTTGGCGATACGCAGCTCGACGTCGTGCTGCTGGGCCTTGGCCCCGACGGCCACACGGCCTCACTCTTCCCCGGCCACCCGGAGCTTGAGATGACCGGCGCGCGGGCGATCCCGGTAGTCAATTCACCGAAGCCGCCGCCGGAGCGCGTCAGCCTTTCGCTGCCGACGCTCTCCGAGATCACAGACATAGTTCTGCTCGTCACCGGCGCCGGCAAGGCAGACGC
>JBAXGJ010000233.1:0-2596 GCA_037139475.1 Actinomycetes bacterium | reverse complement strand
CGCTCGCAACGACGGTCGCCTTGGTCGCCGTGACCGTTGCGCGCAGCGTCTTGCTGGCGGCATCGAACTTCCACGCAGTCGCTGGCAACTTAACTCCGTTGACGGCCACCGAGCAAACCTTTAGCGGCGAGCTGAGCGCGCCGAGGCCGGCGTCGATCGTGAACGTTCGCGAGCGGCTGCCATTGATCTGAAGCGTCCACTTGCCCTTCGCTTCTGTCGATGTAACCCGCTCCGACCCTGCGCCCAGCGCGGCGCTGGAGCTGCCGCTCGGAAAGGCGAGTAGGTGCATGTGATCGAGCCGATCGGAGAGGTGAACGATGCCGCTGCCGTAGTCGCTGAGCGTCTCAACGTCGGCTGGCAGCATCGGGATAACGGCACCGGCCTTCGCCAGCAGCGGAAGCTCGTCGGCGGGCGCTGGAAGCGTTACCTGACGGCCGCCAGCCAGTGCCTTGGTTGCCTTGACGGCGAACGAACCGTCGGCCGTGTTGTAGGCGACCGAGCGCCAGAAATCGATCCAAGTCCCCTTGGGCACATAGAGGCTGCGGCTTGTTGCCCCGGCTTTCAGCACCGGCGCGGCAAGCAGGTCGGGGCCAAAGCCGAACTCGTCGTCGCGAGCCGTGGCCTTCTGATCGGAAGGGTCGGTCAGCGCCAAGTGGCGCATGATCGGCATTCCGCTGCGGTCATACTCGGCCTCGGTAGCTGAGAGGTATGGGTAGAGCTGCGTGCGCAGCTTCGCGTAGCGGCGCCAGACGGGAAGAACGTCAGGATCGAGCGGCTGGGCGCGCTCACCGCTGGTTGCGATCTGGATTCCGTCAGCTTCATTGCGCATCAGGCCTGAAACGGCGCCGAACTGGATCCAACGGCGCAGCAGCTCGGGCGTCGTCTGCGGTGTGCTCGTGATTGAGAAGAAGCCGCCGATGTCGGAGCCCCACAGCGAAACGCCTGAAAGGCCCATCGTCAGCCCGTCGCGGACCGCTGAAGCGAGCCCGTCGTAGCCCCAGTCGGTCGTTGGGTCGCCGCCCCAAACGGCCTGCGAATACTTCGCCGAGCCAGTCCAGCCGGAACGGTTAAAGCGCGCCAGCGGACGCGGCTTACTACTCGCAAACTTGTACCCGGCGCCGTGATAGAGCACCGGGTAGCGGTTGTGCATCAGATTGCCGGGAGTGCCGTCGGCTGACACTATGTCTTGCGGTGTGTACTCGCCAAAGTCTTCCATCCAGCCGTCGTGACCAGCATCGTAAGCTTCGCCAAGGAGCTTGCCGAAGAAGTCAATGCCTGCTGCCGAGGAGAAGTCGAACTGACCAACCGGGAACTGGCGCGACGTTGTGTAGATGTACTTGTAGGCACCGCCGGAAGCATCCTTGCCGAGCGCGCCTGCCGCCGCAGCCTGATCGAACGCGGGCTGGTTGCTGGTGCAGATCATCGGGTTGAAGTAGGTCGTGACGGCTAGGCCGGCGCTGTGCAGCGCGGTCAGCTGCTGGAGGTCGTTCTCGCGGCTCGCGGCGCTCATCCCGCAGGGCAACCAGTGCGCGTAGGTCTGCATCAGCGAGATCGGCGCGTCGGCGGCCTTCATCGCCGCGGCGCCCTCAACCGCGGATCCTGCGGACTGGAACCAGGGGCCAAAGAAGAACGGCGCTGCAGCGCGCGGCTGGCGACCGAGACGGGCGCTCATCCGGCGCAGGACATCGGCCGGCTTCGGCCCAGCGAAGACGCGCAGCTTCAGCTCCTGGGCACTAGCTTCAACGCTCCAAGCTTGACGCGTCTCGCTGCCAAGGCGATGGACAACGTTCTGATCGTTATCGGAGAGCACGCCGAAGCCTGCCGTCGAAAGCAACCACGGGATCGGGTAGTAGGTCGAGTCGTCGCGCGAGTCGAGCCCCGCGGCGGGGATGATGTTCTTCATGAAGTCGCGCTCGTTCTCTAGCCAAGGACCGTCGGAGACGAAGCTCTTGACCTCTTTGCCGCTCTGATCGACGGCGTTCGCGCGCTCACCGAAGCCGAGGAATCGCTCACCACTATGTGTTACGAAGGCCGCTGCCGTTGCCGCGACGTCGGCGCCGCTAACGAGCGAAGTGACGGCGATAATGCCGTCGGCGTCGCGGCTGACGGTAACCGTGATCGTCCTTCTTGCTGGATCGTTGGTTGCCAGTATGGCCTTGACCGCCGAGCCGCTACGAGCGATCGATGTGGCCTTAGTCGCGTGGTACCACTTGCCGCCGACTTGGAAGCCGAATGTTCCGTCGGCGCTGTTCTTCGATCCTGGCCTTGTAACAAGGACCGGCCGGCCGCGGCTGTCCGTGAAGCTGAGTTCCCATGGTGAGGGGCTGAGCGTCGCTCGCAGCGCTCCGGCGCTGACGCTGGCGCTCTTGACCGCCGCCTGCGCACTCGCTGCGAGCGCCAGTCCGACGATCGCGCTTACGGTCAGTACCACCCAGCCGCGTTTGAGCATCGAGCGATCTTGTCACAGAAAGAGTGCGCTCAGCGCCGATCTAGACGCGGCGCCGCAATCAGTCTTCGCTGCGCGACTTCTGCGCCGTGCCGAAGACCTTGTCCCAGTAGGGCGCGCTGACGCCAAAGCCGTGCTCGTGATCTTGAA
>JBAXGJ010000232.1:0-2604 GCA_037139475.1 Actinomycetes bacterium | reverse complement strand
GCCTGCGAGCAGTACGGGCAGGGAGTGGATGAGTACATCACGACGTTTGGCATACAGACAAATGTAGCGATGCCGAGTGTGGCGCTCTGATGGCTGGCCCCGTCAAGACCGAGGCCGTCGTGCTGCGCTCGATGCGCTACGGCGAGGCCGACCGGATTCTTCACGTCTACACGCCGATGCGGGGAAAGATCAGCGCGATCGCGAAAGGCGTGAGGCGTTCGAAGAGTCGCTTCGGCGGCCGCCTCGAGCCGTTCTTCCGCCTCAACCTTGAGCTGCATGAGGGTCGCAGCGACCTGATGACCGTCACAGGCGCAGAGACCGTTAGCGCCTACGCCGCGCTGCGCGCCGACGAGCAGGCGCTTAACAGCGCCGCAAGGGCCTGTGATTCGCTCGGCCGCGTCTTCGATTCTGGCGAGCCGCACCCTGAGGTTTTCAACCTGCTCTGTAGCGCTTTGACTTTGTTGGACGAGCACCCCGAGAAGGCGACAGATGAATTTCAAGTCGCCTTCCGACTGAAGCTGCTGCTGGCAGCCGGTTTCGCGCCGCAGCTCGCAGCCTGCGCCAGCTGCGGCGAGGCCGACGAGCTGGTCGGCTTCTCGCCGGCCGCCGGCGGCGTCATCTGCGCCTCCTGCGAAGCGGGCTCATTCGAGCTCGACGCTGAAACTCACCGATTCCTCACCGACGCGCTCGGACGGCCACTGGCCGAAACCCCAAGCGCCGACGCGCGCGTGATCGCGCTCGCCGACCGCGCGATCAGCGAGACCGCAGCCCACCACGGTCAGGTCCGCCTGAAGGCGATCGCTTGAACTCTCTGGCAGCAACCCCCCTCGGGCTGCGAGAATGAGCGCGATGGATCCTCACGCCAATCCCGGCCTCGTCGCCGCAGAGTTCGCGGAGCGCCAGCAGGCGCTCGAAGAGGAGCTGCTCTCGCCGCTTGCGGCGCGGTCTTGGCCCGCGCGCCGGCTCGTTGACGAAGCCGACTGTGGGCTGCGCTCACCGCTGCAGCGCGACCGCGACCGAATCGTCCACTGCAAAGCTTTCCGCCGCCTCAAGCACAAGACGCAGGTCTTCGTCTCACCTGAGGGCGATCACTACCGCACGCGCCTCACGCACACGATCGAGGTGACGCAGATTGCTCGCACCGTTGCTCGCGCGCTGCGACTCAATGAAGACCTAACCGAAGCGATCGGCCTCGGCCATGACCTTGGCCACCCGCCGTTCGGGCACATCGGTGAGGCCGTGCTCGACAAGTGCCTGAAGGAACGCTTCGACGGCGGTTTCCGTCACTACGAGCAGTCGCTGCGCGTAGTTGACGTGCTCGAGCGCGACGGGGCCGGCCTGAACTTGACCGAGGACGTCCGCGACGGCATCGCTTGCCACTCCGGCCGCGCACCTGCTCCGCGCACGCTTGAAGGGGCGATCGTCCGCCTCGTTGACCGGGTCGCCTACATCAACCACGACATCGACGACGCAACGCGCGCCGGTGTTGTCGCCGTAGCTGATCTGCCCGAGGGTCCAATCGCAACGCTGGGCCAGACCGGCTCGGCGCGGATCGACTATCTCGTCCACGATCTCGTCGAGCACTCACAGCTCGCCGGAGCAATCGTCCAGGGAGAAGAGGCGGGTGCGGCGATGGACGAGCTGCGTACGTGGATGTTCGACAACGTCTACCTCGGTGAGAGCGCGCGCGCTGAGCACAACCGGATCGAGCGCGTGCTCACGACGCTGTTCAACCATTACGCCAACGATCCTGACCGCATTCCCGATGCCGGAGGCGCCCCCGGCGCGAGCCTCGATCGCCGCGTCACCGACTATCTCGCGGGAATGACCGACCGCTACTGCATCCGCGTCTTCGAGCAGCTGACCGTGCCGGAGTCGTTCGCCGCGTAGGCTGCCATCGATGCCGCTCTATACCGACGACTCAATTGAGCGCCTGCGCCAGACCGTTGACATGGCGGAGCTCGTCGGCGCGAAGACTGAGCTGAAGCGTTCTGGCCAGCAGCTGATGGGGATCTGCCCATTCCACGATGAGCGCAGCCCATCGTTCAGCGTCGATCCCGTCCAGAAGGTCTTCCACTGCTTCGGCTGCAGCGAAGGGGGAGACCTCTTCAAGTTTGTTCAGCTAACCGAAGGGCTCAATTTCCGCGAGGCTGTCGAGTCGCTCTCCGATCGCTACGGCGTGCCGATGGAACTAACCGAAGAAGACCCTCAGGCCGCGCAGCGCCGTGAGAAGCGCGATCGCCTGCTCGAACTGCTGGAGCGCACCGCTGCGTTTTATGTACGCAACCTCTGGGAGTCGCCGGAGGCCGAAGAGTCGCGCCAGTACCTGAAGGCGCGCGGGCTCGACGAGGCCTTGCTGCGCGAGTTCCGCGTTGGCTACGCACCGAGTGCCTGGGACAAGGTCTTGGTCGCTTCGCGCCAAAAGGGCTACAGCGAAGCCGAGCTTTGGGACGCGGGCCTAACGGCAAAGAACCAGAAAGGCAACGTTTACGACCGCTTCCGTCGTCGGATTACATTCCCGCTCTGCGACAGCCGCGGGCGCGTGCTCGGCTTCGGCGCCCGCGCGGTTGGCGCCGACCAGCAGCCGAAGTACCTCAACAGCTC
>JBAXGJ010000231.1:0-2605 GCA_037139475.1 Actinomycetes bacterium | reverse complement strand
CTTGTAGCTCCTCGGGCACCGGCTGGCCTGTGATCTGAAGGTCGCGTACCTGCACTCCAACCTCTGTCGCCTTGGCCAGCATCTCAGGGTCAACGTTGCCCGCGACCATCGTGTAGAGCTTCTCGAAGATTCGTGGCACCGAAGGCAGGAAGGTCGGCTTGACCTCACCGATGTCGGCGATGATCTTCGTCGCGTCGCCGGTCCAGTAGGCGATCGCCGTGCCGGTGTCGGCGGCGCCGAGCGCGACGAGAATTGCGAAGGCGTGGGCGAGTGGGAGGAAGAGGTAGACGACGTCGTCACCCTCGCCGAAGAGCCCGCGTTCGGCCGTCATGTCGAGCACGGCGCGGTAGTTGGCCTGCGAGAGGACGCAGCCCTTCGGTGGGCCGGTCGTTCCTGATGTGTAGATGAAGGTGTAAGGGTCTTCCGGTTTGACGGCCTCGTAGCGGGTAACAAGCTCCTGCTCGTCGCGGCCGCGGCCGCGTTCGCGAATATCGTCGAGCGAGATTGCGTCAGGCGTGCCGTCGCCGTGCTCGATCGCGATGATCGTCTTCAGCTGCGGCAGCCGATCGCGAACCTCGGCGACCTTCGCGTACTGCTCGGCGTCTTCGACGACGATCACGGTTGATTCAGAGTTGCCCGCGACCCACTCGCACTCCTTCGGCGAGTTGGTCGGGTAGATCGGCACGACAACGCCACCGGCGGCGCTGATCGCAAAAGAGTTGTAAACCCACTCCGGGCGTGTGCCGCAGAGGATCGAGACGCGCTCGCCGGGCTCAAGGCCAAGGTCAATCAGTCCACGGCCAATCTCAGAGACGATCTCGCCAACTTCGGCAAAGCTGACGTCAAGCCAGTCGTCGCCAACCTTGTGGCGCACGGCCGGGCGGTCGGCGTACATCGCTGCCGCCATTGGCAGCATGTCGGCAATTGTCTTCGAACCTGTTGACGGCGTCGTGCTGGCTTCCATTGTTCTCTCCTAGTTGGCGGAAACGGCTTCGCCGATACTACGGAAATTGCGGACTTTGTGTCAGCGGCTACGCGTCAAGCTGATCATCGGTTGGTTGCTCAGCCGCGGCCGCGCTTGCGCTTGCCTAAGAAGCCCGCGCGCCAGAAGATCATGTACAGCACGACGACGAAAACGATCGATACGCCAAGGCCAAAGATCAGGAAGTCGCCGAATCCACCGATTCGGTCGGTCATCCATCCGAAGTTTTGACCGAAAAAACCGACGAGAAAGGTCAGCGGCAGGAAGAAGGTCGCTACGACGGTCAGAACCTTCATCGTCTCGTTCAGCTTCTTTGAGGCTGCTGAGACGTAGAGATCAAGCGCATTGGTGATCAATTCGCGCACAATCTCGATCTGTTGCGAGGTCAACGCGAGGCGGTCGTATAGATCGCGGATCACATTGTGGGCTGAGCTTTCGTGGCTACCAGGGATTCGGTTGAGAAGCTCGCGGTGCCCGGCCATCACGTCGCGCTGGCGGTCGATCGTCTGGCGAACCTTGACCAGCGAATGCTTCAGTTCGAGCAGGCGCTGGCGCGTCTCGGTTTGAGGGTCGCGCATAACCTCGTCTTCAAGCACGTCGAGCTCGTTCTCAAGGTGTGCGAGCGGCGGCGCAAAGCTGGCAGCAAGCGAATCAAGGAAGCGCAGCAGGGCGGCCTGGGCGTTGTGCACGTCATCGGCGGCGACGCGTTGCTCGGCGCGCTCAATCGCCTCGCTGTCATGGCGACGGACGCAGAGCACGACTTTTTCGGTGATGTGGAAGTGAACTTCGACTAGCCGTGGCAGGTCGCCCTGCTCACGTTTCTCAATCCCAGCGCCGTAGAAGACCAGCAGCGCTGACTGCGGATAGTCATCGAGCTTTGGCATCTGGCCAAACTCGATTGAATCGTCGATTGCGAGTGGGTCCAGTCCGAGTTGCTCACCTAATGCAGTCAGCGTTTCGGGTGTCGGGCAATCGAGCGAGAGCCAAATCGGCTCGGCGCCCTGAACTGGGGCTGGTGCGTCGGATGGCTCATGAATCTGCAGAATCTTCATCGTTCGCCAGAAGCTATCGGGCCGCGGCTAGCTCTGTGTCAACAGGATGTGCTGGTTTCGCCCGCTGGCGACTGCCAGTGTTGGGTCAGATCGGGTTCGGAACATCGATGAATTGGTGGTTGACGCCAAAACGCTCTGCAATCAGATCACCGAGGCGTTGCACGCCAAGCGTCTCAGTCGCGTAATGGCCGGCGGCAATGAAGTGGATTGCGCCCTCGCGAGATTCATTCATCACGCGCTCGGCAGGTTCGCCGGTGATGAAGGCGTCGAAGCCGGCTGTGATTGCCTCGTCGAGGTAGGAGGAGCCGGCGCCCGAGACGATTGCGACGCTCTTAATCTGCTCTGGGCCACCGTCGAAGACGAGCGGCTGGCGCTCGTCGCAGGCTGCCGCCGTGCGCGCTGCCAGCTCGGCGACGCTGATCCCGTCGCCGGCGAAGAATCCTGCGACGCCAATAGTTTTCGAGCCGAGCTGGCCGAAGGGCTGCTGGCGCTCGCATCCGATTGCGGCGGCGATCAGCGCGTTGTTGCCGATCTCGGCGTGACCGTCGAGTGGCAGGTGGTAGGCCAGCAG
>JBAXGJ010000230.1:0-2609 GCA_037139475.1 Actinomycetes bacterium | reverse complement strand
GCGCTGCATAGCGTCGTAGCTGACGCGAATCGACGTCCACCGGCGCCAGGTCCGAGGCCATCGCCCAGTGCGCAAACTTAGTTAGATCGCCGATGTAGGCATTCACAGTGCGCTCCGCGCTACCTCGGCGCGCCAAGTCGTCGCTCACCATCTGCAGCGCGTCGCTCCAGGGCACCGATAGCGGTGGCTTCGTATCCTCGTTGACTGTGGCGCTCTTCTTCATAAATACCGACGATGGTCAGGCCGCTACCGCTGCAGGCCTCGATGCCCGCGGAATCGCGACGCTCGGTGAAGATCCACCGGCGCCGTGGCACCGCGTCCGGGGCTCAGATGACGCAACCACGATGTGGTACGCAGTGCTACGTAAGTCGATGCGGGGGGTCGTTCTTGGATCATTGGTCTTTCGCCATAGCGACCATCATGCCCTGCTAATCGAGCAAGGCTGGGAGGAAATTCCCGTTAATGAAATCCTTGGTCGCTGAGCGCTAGGCGATGAAGACAGGCGTACCGACGCTGACCCGGTCATAAAGATCGATCACGTCGGGGATGTCCATCCGAACGCAGCCGTGCGAGGCCGCTGAGCCGAGCGAACCGGGATCTGCTGTGCCGTGGATGCCTGCACCATCTGCGATCCCCATCCAGCGGGCCTTGATCGGGTCGTTAGGCCCAGGTGGGATTACCTGTCCAGCAAGGTCGCCTGCCCAGGCGCTATTCGGAACGTGCCAGCTGGGGTTTACCTGCATGTCCTGTATTGAGTACAGGCCCGCGGGTGTTTCGAGACCGGCTTGGCCAACGGCAACGATGTACGTCTTGACCGGCTTTAGATCCTTGAAGAGCGTCAACTTGAAGTTCGTGCGGTCAACGGTGATCAGCGTCGGGTACTTCGACGCTAGCTGCCCTGTGGTGACTTTTGGCTTGAGCGATTGAACGACGAGCGGCACGGTGTGACGGGCACCCGGAGTGGTGAGCGCTGTTCTCAGCGAGCGCAGCAAGCGAACACGCCGCACCTTGACTCCGCGCTTCGCCGCCACCGGCGCAACTGCACTAGCCGTGAAGCTCAGGGAAGCATCTTTTGCGGGGCGGTCGACGGCTTTCGTGACGCGCTTAACCATCCTGGCCACTGCGGGCTTCGAATAAGTGATCTCTGGAGCAACCGTCGCGCTTAGTTCGCTACCGGTGACTTTGCGGTAAGCGCGGACGAGAAAATTGCCGCTATTACTCGTCGCCAGCGCTTCACTCACACTGCCATCGATGTCGACCGAAACCTTCGATTGCTCGGGGCCTAGCTTCCAAGAGCGCTTGCCGCGCTGCACGACCAGCGGCTCTTCTACTCCAGCGCGCAGTTCGCGGTGAAGCTTGACGCGTGCCTGGTCCGCTGTTAATCCGCCAACGTCGACCGAGCCAACCTCAACCCCGGGAGCGATCGTTTGGGAGGTCGCGCTGTCGTAAGCAAAGGCGCCGCCAACTATCAGAATGAGGAATGCGCCGATCGCTACTAGAGGTATTAGAAACTTACGGGGCATGACCGATTAAACATACGCGGTTTGAAAGACTGACCGCGCTAGTTAGCGCGCAGTTACAAACTTTCGCCGTGCGAGGCCATCTCCCTGCCGAGGCAGCTACTGGTTCGCTGCAAGTAACGGCGCCAGCAAGATCCCAAGCTGAGGCCAATCCTCAGCGCTTGTTACCTCCTCAGAGCGGCAGACCTCGGCATTCCAGGGGTGCAAGATCGTCGCTCCGCGGATTCCTTCCTCGATCGCGCTCGTCAGATTGACTGGGCTGTCATCAACCAACAGATCGATCTCTAGTTCGCGGCAGCGAGTGATCTTGTCGTAAGAGCAATAGAGCTCGTCGTAGCGCAGCCCGATCGCCTCCAACCAGCGCTCTGTCGGCGCTGCAGCGGCAACGTCGCGGTGGCTCGTGATGTGAATGAAGTGACCGGCCTGCGCCCAGCTATTAACTACTTCGACTGCGCCGGGATACGGCTCCGCTGCGCTGATCCACTCCTCGCTGTGGGTGACGGCGATCGTCTCCGCGAGCTGCTCCTGCTCTAGCTCGGAGATTCCCCAGGTGTGCTGCTGTTCATATGGAAGAACGACTCCGTAGCGCAGCCGTACTACCTCAGCTAGCTGCTCCCAGTAGTGATGGAGGGTCGAATCGATGTCGATTGCTATGCGCATATAGACAATTCATCCACGCTAGTCAACGAGCGTCACAGCGCCTTCCGAGGCGCTCCCCACCTGATCGGCGTACTTCGCTAGGACCCCGGTGCGGTCAGGGTTTTCGGGCGGCACGTATGCCGCGACGCGCTCGTCGATCTCAGCGACTGTGAGGTCAACGTCAAGGCTGCGCTTGTCTACATCGATCGTGATTGTGTCGCCGTCGCGGACCGCTGCGATTGGACCACCTCTAAAGGCCTCCGGAGCGACGTGCCCGGCCATGAAGCCGTAGGTAGCGCCGGAGAATCGACCGTCGGTCAATAGCGCTACGTGCTCACCCAGACCCGCACCATTGATCGCTGCAGTTACGGCGAGCATCTCGCGCATCCCTGGGCCACCGGCCGGCCCTTCGTTGCGCATGCTCACTACCTCCCCCTTTTCGATCTTGCC
>JBAXGJ010000229.1:0-2611 GCA_037139475.1 Actinomycetes bacterium | reverse complement strand
CGAGGCGACCACTCCGGCAAGCGGCGCTCCGAGCCCGACCCCGATGTCAAAGAATGCGAGGAAGGCGCCGAGCGCCGTGGCGCGCCGGGAGGAGTCTGTGTTCTCGATCACGATCACCGCCAGCGCTGGGAATACGAGCGACATACCGCCACCAGAGAGGATTGCCCCTGCGAGCACGATCGGCAGCGAGCCGGCCAGTGCGACGACAACCATCCCGATCGCCTGGACGAGGCCTGCGACCAGCACCGTTGGCCGCGACCCGATTCGATCCGGAACGGACGAGAGCAGCAGCCTTGTGATCACGAAGGCCGCCGTGAACGCAGTGAATACGGCGGCGCCGTTGCCGATTCCTTCAAAGTCCAGCAGTAGAACGACGAACGACATGAAGCTGCCGTAGGCGAGTGCAACCATCGCCAGCGCCGTCCCTGGCCGTAGCGCCGAGGAAGGCACCCAGCGCAACAGGCCGCGCTGGTTGCGACTGGCAATTACGGCCGCGCTCGGCCCCGGCTTAGCTTCGAGCTCGCCACCGACCAGCTCCGCTTCCGCCAGCTCCTCGGAGGCCGACTGTTCGGTCGCCTTTGCCTCCGGTATCAGGCTGGCGATCATGAGCGCGATTAGCGGTGCAGCGACCGCGAAGGCCCAGACCGCGTCATATCCGGCGGCGCTGAGGATGATCGATCCGAGGACGGCACCGATCGTTATTCCGCCCCAGACCGAGAGACCAAAAAGGCCAACCACGCGCGCTCGCCCCTCAACGGGGGCAAGGTCGACGATCCAAGTAATGCCAGCCGTGTAGACCCAGCCCTCTCCGGTTCCCACAAGCAGCCGCGAAATTATTAGCCCCGCAACCCCAGCTGGAATGAAGATCAGTGCGGCGCCCAGCGCCGCGATCGCGATGCCGGTGATGTGGACGAGCTTGCGTCCGCGCTTGTCGGCTATCCGGCCGGAGATCGGTCGCATCAGAATGCCAGTCACTGAGAAAGCGCCGATCACCAGGCCGA
Organism: Actinomycetes bacterium; assembly: GCA_037139475.1. Taxonomy (GTDB): domain Bacteria; phylum Actinomycetota; class Thermoleophilia; order Solirubrobacterales; family Solirubrobacteraceae; genus F1-60-MAGs163. The sequence continues at coordinate 1,610 of JBAXGJ010000229.1, read as the reverse complement.
CGGCGACGTCACCGCCACCGATCGGCCCCTTGACGAACAGCGGCAGCACCGGAATCACTGCTCCGATGCCAAGAACGTTAATTAGAGTGGCTGCGAAGAGGGCGTAGGCTGCGGCTGAGCCGGCGCGCTTCGGGCCGGCAGCCAGTCGCGGTTCCTGCTCGGCTAAGGAGTCGCTACCCATAGCGCCCGAGCCTAGCGCGGATCACAAGCCGCGAACTAGCGCTACACTGAGTTTTCGACTCGCCTGGGGCGGGTCGTTTTTCTGCCCCAGACAGTCTTTTGACGCAACCTCTAACACCGGAGTCAACGCATGGCCCGTGGAGATGTACGCGTCGCAATCACCCTCGAGTGCGAGGACTGTAAGCGACGTAATTATCAAACGAACAAAAGCAAGCGCAACACGCCTGATCGCGTGACGCTGCGCAAATACTGCCGCTGGTGCCGTAGCCACACCAGCCACAAAGAGACTCGTTAGTGAGCTTCGAGCAGTGGCACGCAATCGCAAAAGAGCCAAGCAGCGCAAGGCCAAGCGGGATGCATCCGGTGGCGGCGAAGGGATCGTCCGCGATGACATCCCCGCCTCGCTCGACCATTCGTCGGCCGACGTCGATGAGTTCGAAGCGAAGCTTGTCGCCGGAGCCGAAGGCACCCCTGCCGACCCCAAGGTTGACCCAAGCGCCGGCGGCGTCGTTCACCCTGAAGAACTCAGCGCTGCAGAGTTCGCCGAGCTTGAGGACCGGATCGACGACGTCGAAGCCAAGATTGAAAGCGGCGACCAGGAATCAATCAGCGAAGCTGAAGAGTCGCTCGAAGGTGACATCGAAGCTCGCCAGGCAGCGGCAGCACTCGCGCCGGCCAGCGCCGATCAGCCTGAGCGCAGGAAGTCGATCTTCGGTCGCTTCTTTGACTTTCTGCGCGCCTCGTGGTCTGAGCTGCAGCGCGTCCAATGGCCCGACCGTCGCCAGGTCGGACAGGCAACTGCAGTCGTTCTTGGCTTCGTTGTGATCGCCGGCGCCTATCTTGGTCTCGCTGACGCAGCCGCACAAAAAATCGTCGACCTAATTATCTGACCTTCAACCTGATCTGGATCCCATGTATCGCTGGTACGTAATCAACACTCGCTCAAATCTTGAAAAGAAGGTCAAGGGCGACCTCGAACGCCGTCTGGCAGCTCATGACCAGTCGGGCAAGGTGCGCCAGATCGTGATTCCGACCGAGACCAAGATCGAGATCAAGGACGGCGAGAAGATCTCGAAGGAAGAACGCACGATGCCTGGCTACGTGCTGATCAACATGGATCTCAACATGGAGACCAACCCTGAGCTGTGGGCCGTCGTCAAGGAGACGCCGAACCTGACCGGCTTCGTCGGCGCGTCAACCGATCCGGTGCCGCTGACTCAGCCAGAAGTTGACCGCCTGCTGCACCAGGAGGTCGCGCAGAAGATCGCATCGAAGGCCCAGTTCACAATCGGAGAATCGGTCAAGGTTGTCGCTGGTCCGCTCTCAGACTTCTCAGGCGAAATCGCCGAAATCAATCAGGACGCCGCGAAGCTCAAGGTGCTTGTGTCAATCTTCGGTCGAGAGACCCCGGTCGAAGTTGGCTTCGATCA
>JBAXGJ010000228.1:0-2613 GCA_037139475.1 Actinomycetes bacterium | reverse complement strand
GTTCACCTTGTTACCGGCGAGGTGTTAGCAGCTCTGGATGAGCTTGAGAGCTTCTCTATTGGCCTCTGCCAGCTCTTCATTCGCCACACGTCGGCCTCGCTGACGCTAGGCGAGAACGCATCGCCCGACGTGCGCGACGACACGCGCAGTTGGCTCGACGCCGCTGTGCCAGAGAGCTTCCCTTGGACGCACACGCTCGAAGGAGATGACGACATGCCTGCGCACATCAAAAGCATGATCACCGGCCCGTCGCTGCTGCTGCCGATCGCAAATGGCTCGCTCGCCCTAGGCACGTGGCAGGGGGTCTACCTCTGCGAACACCGCGACCACGGCGGGCCGCGGTCGCTGGTCGCCACGCTCAGTGGCGAGACTAACTCGGGCGCTTAGCTCAGCGTCCCTTCCAGACCGGCTCGCGCTTCTCGGTGAAGGCAACTGCGCCTTCTTGCGCATCTTCTGAACCGAAGACAGGGCCGGCAATTTCCATCTGCTTATCCCAGAACTCTTCGTCGGTCCAATCACGGCGAGCTTCAAGGATCTGCTTCGTCGCTGCCAAGGCAAGCGGCCCGTTACAGGCGATCTGCTCCGCCAGCTCGACCGCTGCGTCGAGCGCACTGCCCGGCTCAGCGAGGCGGTTGACGAGCCCGAGCTCATAGCCGCGCTCGGCCGAAATTGGGTCACCGGTCAGCGCCATCTCGGTTGCAACGTTGAGCGGTAGCTTGCGCGGAAGGCGCAGCAGCGCGCCGCCCGCAGCGACCAGCGAGCGCTTTACCTCCGGCACGCCGAGCTTGGCTCCCTTGGCGACGACGAGCATGTCGCAGGCCAGCGCGATCTCTAGCCCGCCGGCGACAGCGAAGCCTTCGACCGCTGCGATCAGTGGCTTGAGCGGTGGCTGCTGCACAATGCCGCCGAACCCGCGCGTTGGGTGCCAAGGCGTTTCGCCCGAGGCGAAGCCCTTGAGGTCCATGCCGGCGCAGAATCCGCCGCCGGCGCCGGTCAGGATGCCGAGCGTCAGTGTGTCGTCGGTGTCGAGCAGCTCGGCAGCGTCGCCGATTCCGTCGGCGACGGCCTTGTTGACCGCGTTGCGCTTGTCAGGCCGGTTGATTGTGATGATCAGGATGTTGTCGCGGCGCTCGGTGAGGACCGCGCTCTCTGTGGTTTCAGGCATGGCCGACACTCTATGACGCATCGCCATCTTCGCGCTCGCCGCTATAAGCTGAGGCAATGCAGATGGTCGCCCGCGACGTCTACCAGCTCCCGTTGACCCCGCGCAACGGCGTCAACGCCTACCTAGTCGGCGACGTACTTGTTGACTCTGGTTACCCGCTCCACTTCAAAAAGCTGCTGGGCGCGACGGCCAGCCGCACGATCCACGCGCACGCGCTGACGCACGCCCACGCCGACCATGCCGGCGGTTCGAAAAAGCTGAAGTCAGTGCTTGGAATCCCGATCTGGGTTGGCGCCGATGACGCCGACGTTCTGCGCAGCGGGAGAGCCGAACCGGGCGATGTGCCGTTTGGCCGCTCCGCGCTGAAGAGCTACATGAAGTTCCCCGGCGTTGAGCCGGATCGCGAACTGCGCGAAGGAGACGAGATCGGCTCCGGCTTCGTCGCGCTCGAAACCCCAGGCCACAGCCCCGGCCACCTCGCCTTCTGGCGCGAGGAGGACGGCACGCTGATCTGTGGCGACGTCTTCTTCAACATGAGTCTCGCCACAACCGCCGTCGGCCTTCACACACCGCCGGGCTTCTTCACGCCCGACCCAGCGCAGAACCGCGCCAGCGCCCGCCGCCTCGCCGCGCTACAACCGAAGCTGGTGCTGTTTGGTCACGGCCCGCCGCTGCGCGACCCGATCGCGCTAAGCGCTTTCGCTGCGGCGCTAGTTGACTAGCAGCCTCGGCTCAGGGCTCAAACAGCGTCAGATCGGGCTCACGTTCACCGCGCACGACGGCTAGGTCAACCTCCACGCACGCGATCCCGCGATCCTCGGCCAACGTCCGCGCCTGCGGCTTGATCTCCTGCGCTGCGAGTACACCGCGGCAGTCAGTCATCGCGGGGTCGCGGCGGATGAACTCGAGGTAGCGCGTCAGCTGCTCGACAGCGTCGATCGTCGCGACGCGCTTGATCTCTACTGCGACCCAACCGTCGCCCTCGTCACGGCACATCAGGTCTACCGGGCCGATGTCTGTCGGCCACTCTCTGCGAACCAGACGAAAGCCCTCGCCGCAGAACTGCGGCGCCTCGGCCAGCGCCTCCTGAAGATGAGCCTCAACGCCATCCTTCTCCAGCTCAGCCGCCTCGCCCATGTCGTGCTCGACGTCGGAGATTAGCTCCGAGATGTGGATCTCGAGGCGGTCCTCGGTCTTGCCCGCGCGCTTACGAACTGTAATCCGCTCCAGCGGCTCGCCGTGGTGCTCGATCACTGTCGGGGGCGTCATCCAGTTCTGTGGCTTGTAGCCACCGCTGTCGGCGTGAATCATCACCGAGCCGTCGTCTTTCAGCATCACCAGCCGCAGCGCCTCCGGAAGAACTGTGTCGAGGCGGCCGGTGTAAATAACTTCGCAGCGGGCAACGAGCAGGCGCATTAGCGCCGAGGCTAACGAATTCGAATCGTCTT
>JBAXGJ010000227.1:0-2620 GCA_037139475.1 Actinomycetes bacterium | reverse complement strand
AAGACCTTGTCCCAGTAGGGCGCGCTGACGCCAAAGCCGTGCTCGTGATCTTGAAAGTGGTGGCGCATGTGAAGCTCGCGCAGCTTGCGGCCAACTGCCGTCGTCGGGCGGCGATGGTGAAGGTAGTAGTGAGTCATGTCGTAGGTCAGGTAGCCGATGAAGAACCCGGCGCTGAGCATGCAGGCCTGCGAGAACGGCAGCAGCAGCTGAAAGGCGCCGATGAAGATCAGGCCGAGCGGAATCGAGGCCGATGGCGGCATCACGAGTCTCATCGGGTCGTTCGGGTGATCGTGATGGACGCCGTGAATCATCCAGTGGAGTCGCGCGCCGAGCGGGTGGTCGGGCTCGAAGTGGAAGACGACGCGGTGGAGCCAGTACTCGGTCAGCGTCCAGACGGCGTAGCCACCGATCGCCCAGAGAACGCCTTGCCAGAAAACGATCTCGCGCAGGCCAAGAATCGTGAAGGCGACGATCACGGGAATGAAGATCACCGGCACGACGGCTACGTGGACTCGCGTGAAGCGATCCAGCCACGACTTCGCAAACATAGGCGGCGAAGCCTTCAGCAGCTCCTGCCGCGGCAGTTCAGCCGAGTCGTTTTGGATCACCGTTTGGACGTCGGTCATCATCTATTTTGTACCACAGCTGGCGGCTCTCTCACAGGCTCGCAACAGCAGTTCCCTAGAGGATTTAGCTCGATCCGGCCAGCGCGAGCAGCGCCGCGCCGAGCGCGCCGCCGTCATCGCCGAGCTCTGTCGCCAGCAGCGCCGGCGGTGCCTCGCGGCGGAAGAGGTGCTTGGCGGTCTCGCTCTCGAACTCTGCCTTGCGATCGCTGAAGAAGCGCTCGCCCATGCCGCCACCGATCACGACGGCCGGAACGTCAAGCAGGTTGACGGCTGAGCCGATTCCGGCCGAGATCGCAGCGATTGCGCGGTCGACGGCCTTGGCGGCGAGCTTGTCGTCGTTGCGGATCCCCTTCGCCCAGATACCGCTCGTGAACGACTCGCGCTCGCGGTGTTTCATGATCTTGACGAGGTCGGTCTTCTTGCCCTTCTTGCGCTGCTTGCGCACCCACGCCTCCATGTCGCGGCGGCCGGCGTAAGCCTCAACGCAGCCGCGGTTGCCGCAGCCGCACTTTGCGCCGCCAAGCTCAATCACCATGTGGCCAAACTCGCCGGCGTAGCCGCGGCCGTCCCATTGGCGGCGGTCGAGAATCAACCCGCCGCCGACGCCTGTTCCCCACCAGACTCCAAGCAGCGCGTCGTAGGGGCGCCCTGCCCCAAGCTTGTACTCAGCGTTGACGGCGACGCTTACGTCGTTGCCAAGCCGAACGGGGAGGTTGCCGAAGCGCTGCGAGAGTACGCCGCCGAGCGGGAAGGGTTCGATCCAGTCGGGCAGGTTGCTGGCGTTAGCGACGGTGCCCGAAGCCTGATCAACCGAGCCTGGCGAACCGACGCCGATCCCCTTCAGGTGCTTGGCGTCAGCGCCGGCCTGGCCGAGCGCGTCATCGATGTTGGTCGCAATCTGGTCGGCGACGGCCTGTGGGCCTCCCACGTGCGGAGTCGCAGCGCGCGAGCGCGCCAGAACCTTGTTATTGCCGTCAACTACGACGACGAGGATCTTTGTGCCTCCTAGGTCAACCCCGGCGCGCAGCTCGCCGAGCGCGCCCACTGGAGCTGGCTTCGCCGTCGCGGCCGGGGCCGCAACGCCTGCGGCAGTGGTGGTTGAATCCTTATCGCGGGAACGTCGACGCAGTGGCATGAATTAGGCCTTTCCGTATACAGGGATATGGGCACCGCTTGTAGCGGCAAAATCTGAACTGCAGAGATCGAAGATTGTCGCACCTATCTGCTCTGCTGTCACCCATCCAGCTGGATCGGCATCAGGCATTGCAGCGCGATTACCTGGCGTGTCAATCGTTGAGGGAAGTACAGCATTAGTGCGAATACCGTCTTGAACGTACTCAACGTGGAGCGCGTCGACAAGCCCGAGCACGGCGCGTTTGGCAGTTGCGTAGGCCGCTCCACCGGAAAATGGCTCCAGCGCCGTGCGCGAGGAGACGCAGACGATTGCTCCCTCGCCGGCCGCCAACATTGCTGGGATTCCAGCAGCCGAAACGAGCCATGCCGGGGTCAAGTTGATCCGCAGCTGCGCCTCAAGCTCGGAGACGTTGGTTTCGTGCAGGCGGCCGCCGGCCGCGAAGCCGCCGACGAGATTGACGACTGCGCGCAGATCAGGGCCGGCCTCTTTGGCCAAGCCGGCAACAGCCTGCTCGTCGAAGAGGTCGGCCTCAACGAGCACCAGATTGTCGTTGCGCTCGACGCGCTCGAGTTCCGCCTCGTTGACCCAAGGAACGATCACGCGCCAGCCGCCGGCGATGAAGCGGGCGACAACGGCGGCGCCTAGGCCGCCAGTTCCACCGGTAATTATCGCTGTCTGTTGCATCTGTCAGTTATCTCTCGCTCAGAGCGACCCCAACCCTATGCGAATTGCCCCTCTCCCGTCCGAAACCGTCCCTACCGTTGCCGACGTGCTGCTAAGCGAATACAGCGACGGAGACGAACTAGACCAGGTGCTGCTGGTGCGCAGCGCCGAGCTGCGCGATAAGAAAGCAGGCGGC
>JBAXGJ010000226.1:0-2631 GCA_037139475.1 Actinomycetes bacterium | reverse complement strand
ACCAAGGCTGGAACCAGCGTCGAGCGAACGATGAAGGTGTCGACGAGTACGCCGACCGCGACGGCAAAGCCGATCTCTGTCAGGAAGACGAGCGGGAGCACTCCAAGCACTGCGAAGGTTCCAGCGAGGACGATTCCCGCAGAGGTGATCACCCCGCCTGTTACGGCAAGGCCACGCAACATGCCGTGTTCGGTGCCAAAGCGCATCGTCTCTTCGCGCACCCGCGCCATCAAGAAGATGTTGTAGTCAATGCCAAGCGCGACGAGGAAGACGAAGGCAAATAACGGCAGCCCGGTGTCGCTGCCGGGGAAGCCAAAGAGCTTGTCGTAAGCGACGTAACTGATGCCCATCGTCGCCGCGAAAGAGAGGATCACGGTGCCGATCAGCAGTACCGGCGCCAGCAGCGAGCGCAGCAGCAGGATCAATACGACGAAGACGACCAGCAAGACGATCGGGATGATCAGCCTCGTGTCACGGGTCGAGGCGTCACGCAAGTCCTTCTCAACAGCGCTCGTTCCGCCGATGAGCACCGCCTGCCCGCCGGCGGCCTTCGCCACTCTTCGCAGCCCCGGTATCTCGTCGTAAGCGGTGGTCGAATACGGCGATGCTTTCAGCGCTACAGCTAACTGAACGCCCGGCGCGCCTTGGCCAACTACGCGCACCTCTGCGACTCCCGGTTGCTGTTTGAGTGCAGCGATCACTGCCGGCACCTTTGCCTTGTCGGGCACGACGACGTCGGTCGGCGCGTTGGCCCCGCTCGGGAATGAGGTTGCAAGTAGCTCCTGCCCGGTTATCGATTCGACCGTCGACACGTACGCGTCGGCCTGCGTCAAGCGCGTCGAGAAGGTCGTCAGCCCGGCGCACATCAGCAGCAGAATTAGCGAAGCCGCTATCCAAACGCGACGTGGATGCTTGTCTATCCATTCGCCCCAGCGTCGCCAAGAGCCGTGGGCCACGTCGGTGCCTTCTTTGCCTACGCGCGGGATGAACGGCCAGAACGCCCGTCGGCCGGTGATCGCCAGCAGCGCTGGCAGCAGAGTCAGCATCGCGATCATCGCAACGCCCACGCCAAGCGCCCCGAGCGGCCCGAGGCCGGCCGTCCCGTTGACTTCCGCCAGCGTCAGGCACAGCAGCGCCAGCATTACCGTCACGGCCGAGGCAAAGATCGCCGGTGCCGTCGCGACGACAGCCCGCGATGCCGCGAGGTGCTTGTCGTCTTCTTGGCGCAGCTCTTCCCGGTAACGCGACACGAGCAGCAGCGCGTAGTCGGTTCCCGCGCCGAGCACAAGGACCGACATGATCGATGACGCCTGGGCGTTGATCGTTAGCCCGGCGTCGGCGAGGAGGGCGCCGATCGAGCGGCTGGTGATCTCGGCCATGCCGACCGAAAAAAGCGGTATCCAGAGGAACAGTGGGCTGCGGTAGATCAGCGCGAGCAGGATGAAAACGATCGCCACTGCAGCCAGCAGCAGCGTTCCGTTTATCCCTTCAAAGATCTTGATTGCGTCGGCCGAGAAGCCGGCTGAACCGGTCACCTTTGTGACCAAACCAGCGTGGTCTCCACTGATCCTCGATCGAACCTCCTCGACCGGCTTGAGAATTGTCTGCCCGTCTCCGTTGACCGCAATGTTGGCCGCGATGATCGCGGCTTGACCGTTCTTTGAGAAGACGGGAGCAGAGAACGGCGTCGTCCGCGCCAGCTTTAGCGAGTTGAGTTCCGCACGCTGGGCGAGGATCGTTGCCTTGTCGGCCCGCGTTAGCCCCGAGGCCCGGCGGTAAACGGCCAGCATCGTGACCGACTCTTCGCCTTGAATCGTCCGTGTCGCCTTCAGAGCCTTCGTTGATTCAGCTTGGTCGGGCAGGAACGAGGTTGATTCGTTCTTCTGCACCTTGTCGAACTTCGATGGCAGCTGCGCGGCGCCGAAACCGATCACGGCTATCAGCCAAACGGCCAGCACAACCCACTTGCCGCGGCGTCCGGCTGTTTTTGCGAGCAAAGATCTCATGCGACGCAGGACAATACGAGCCTCGGCAGCGGTTTGACCACGACTTACTACGAGAGCGCTTTGAGCAGCTCGTCAGCGCCAACTACTGGAGCGGCGCAGGTGAAGTTCTGGCAGAGGTAGGCGGCGGGTTGGCCGTCGACCGGTGTGCGGCCTTCGAGCAGCGGCACAACACTCTCGTCACCGCTGCCGTCGCCTCCCGCAACAACTAGCCGCGGTCGCAGTTGGCTGCGGACGACCTCGAGCAGCGGGCCAAGCCCATCGCCGACCAGCGCCAGCTCGCGCGCCGGGCCAACGTGAAGGTCGATCGCCTGCAGCGCGTGGCCAAAGGCCTGCGGGTGGCGCACGACGTAGGGCCGCACCAGGCGCAGCTGCCCTAGCCCCGCCTCGGCGTAGCGCGCGTCGCCGCTCAGCAGCGCCAGTCGCAAAAGCCCTAGCGCGGCGCTGGAGCCGCCGGAGGGAAGGGGGGAGTCCTCCATCTCCTTGCGCCGCGCCACGAGCTGCTCGCCGTCGCTGGCAGTCGAGAAGAAGCCGCCGCGCTCAGGATCGCTAAAGCCGTTCAAAATCGCTTCGGCCTCTGCCACTGCGGCGAGGTACCACTGCGGCTCAAAGGTCGCCTCGTAGAGCG
>JBAXGJ010000225.1:0-2642 GCA_037139475.1 Actinomycetes bacterium | reverse complement strand
GCGCGCGGGGGCTGCTCGGTTGTCTTATCTTCGGAATCTGAGGTCATATGGCGGTAGCCTCGCAGATTCCGCGTTGTTTCGCCAAGTTCGTACTAATTACTTTGCCGACCGCACTAGCCAATCAGCCGCCTGTCCGCCGACGCCTGTTCGGCTTCGTTGTACGCGTGCTTGCTCTCGGCCTGATCCAAGCGCTGACACTCTGGGGCGCGGCGGCGATCATCCCCGAGATCGATGTACCGTCATTGGCGGCTGCGCTGGTCGTCGTAATAGTGCTGGCGATCTTTGGTTCGCTGATCTGGCCTCTGATAACGCGGTTGCTGCTGCCGCTGACGGTGCTGACCTTCGGCCTGCTGTCGCTCGTCGCGACGACCGCGATGGTCTGGCTCTCGCTCGACATCGTCGATCACAGCCAGCCGACGGTGCTTGGCTCCTTCTTCATCGCCATCCTGATGACGGTCGTCAGCACAATCGCTGGAACGTTGCTCGACGTTGATGGTGACGCCTATCACCTGCGCGTTGTGCGACGACGGATGCGTAAGTCGCGCGGTGCCAACGAAACAGATGTGCCGGGAGTGATCTTCTTTGAAATCGACGGGCTTGGCGAGCAGGTTCTGCGCGAGGCCGTCGACTCAGGCCACGTGCCAACGATCGCGCGCTGGCTCGCCGATGGGAGCCATCGAATAGTCGGCTGGGAGTGCGATCTCTCAAGCCAGACCGGCGCCAGCCAGGCCGGCCTACTGCTCGGCAGCAACGAGAACATGCCTGCCTTCCGTTGGTACGAAAAGGAGCGCGGCGCGCTGATGGTTTCCAGCAGCGTCGCCGATACGGCAGAGATGGAACGCCGAGCCAGCACCGGCAGCGGCCTGCTAGCAGTCGGCGGAACGAGCCGCGGAAACCTGCTCTCCGGCGATGCGCCGCGGGCATCGGCGACGCTCAGCGTCGTCCGCGACAGGGAGCGCTCGCATTCGAGCGAGTTCTTCGCCTTCTTCTCCGACCCTTCCGGGATGACGCGCACCTTGGTGCTCTCGGTCCACGACATGATTCTCGAGAAGCTCGCCTACTGGAAGCAGATCCGCTCCGGCGATCAGCACGTCCACCGCGGCGGCGTCTATCCGCTGCTGCGCGCCGCGATGACAGTCGTAATGCGCGAGCTCAATACCGCGACGCTGCTCGCCGACATAGTGGAGGGCGTACCCGTTTCGTATTCGACCTACGTCGGCTACGACGAAGTGGCGCACCATTCGGGGATCCGCGCGCCCGATGCACTGACCGTCCTGAAGCGACTTGACCGGCAGCTTTTGAGGCTTGAGCGAGCGATCCCGCAGGCGCCGAGGCCGTACCACATTGTTGTTCTCTCCGACCATGGCCAGTCGCAGGGCAGGCCGTTCCGCCAGCGCTGCGGCCAGACACTGGAGGAGGTCGTTGAGCAGGCCTGCGCCGGCGACGGCGGCGTGAGCGCTCCGCCTGCCGTTGCCGAATCATGGGGTGAGATCGGCGGCTGGCTGACCGAGCTGGGCAACGACGACAGCGCCGGTGGGCGGATGATGGCGCGAGCCACGCGCAACCTGGTCGGCGATGACGGGGTCGCCTTAGGCCCCGGCCGGGAGGCGCAGGATCAGCACCAAGCGATCACCAACGCCAGCGACGATGATCGCCCCGAAGTGATCGTGCTTGCTTCCGGCTGCCTTGGCTTGGTTTCGTTCCCACGCACGCCTGGCCGCTTGACGCTAGAAACAATCGAGCAGCAGCATCCTGGGCTCGTCGCAGCGCTTGCCGCTCATTCCGAGATCGGCTGGGTGATGGTTCGCTCGGAGGCTGAAGGGGCCGTTGTGCTCGGCGCCGAGGGCAGCTACCGGCTCAGCGACGACCGCGTCAGCGGTGTCAGCCCAATCGCTCACTTCGGCGCCAATGCCGCCGACCACTTGCGCCGCCATGACAGCTTCAGCCACTGCCCCGACCTGCTCGTCAGCGGCGCCTACCTGCCGGACGAAGACGAGATCGTGCCGTTCGAAGAATTCATGGGTTCACACGGTGGGCTCGGCGGCGCGCAGATGCATCCGTTCGCGGTTGTTCCCAGTAGCTGGAGCGAAGCTGAGCTACCGATCATTGGAGCCGCGACAATGCACCACGAGCTCAAGCGCTGGATGGCTGAGGGTGGCCTGCCGATCGCTGAAACGCCGGCCGTGCTGAACTAGCCCGCGGCGATCGCTTCGCCATCAGCGCCGCGGTCAGCGGCAACGCTTAGCGAAGCGGCGGAAGAGTTCACGACCGTAGTCGTTCCACGCCGTCATGTGGGCGGTGCGCCCAGCTTCGAGCGCTTCCGCCTGATCGCGCCGCGAAGGATCAGTGCTGTCTGCCAGCAGCGGTGCGAGCCAATGATCGAGCACTGAGCTCTCAATCTCGGGGTGGTGCTGGAAACCCCAAGCCTCACCAAAGCGGAAAGCCTGCACGCAGACCGCGTTGCTGGCCAGCGTTGTCGAGCCGGGCGGCGGATCAAAGGCATAGTCATGCCACGCCAGGCCGATCAGTGTGTCGGCTCCAAAGCCGGTTACTGGATCATCGTGCGCCGCTGGGAGGACGTCGATCTGCGCCCAGCCGAACTCGCGCTCGCTCGCTTTGAAGACCGAACCTCCGCTGACGTG
>JBAXGJ010000224.1:0-2643 GCA_037139475.1 Actinomycetes bacterium | reverse complement strand
CGCTCTACGAGGCGACCTTTGAGCCGCAGTGGTACCTCGCCGCAGTGGCAGAGGCGGAAGCGATTATGAGCGGCTTCGGCGATTCTGAGCGTGGCGGCTTCTTCTCGACCGCCAGCGACGGCGAGCAGCTCGTGGCGCGGCGCAAAGAGATGGAGGACTCTCCCCTTCCCTCCGGCGGCTCAAGCGCCGCGTTAGGACTTTTGCGGCTGTCACTGCTCAGCGGCGACGCGCGCTATGCGGACGCAGGACTCGGACAGCTGCGACTGGTCCGTCCTTACGTCGTGCGTCACCCGCAGGCCTTTGGCCACGCGCTGCAGGCGATCGACCTTCACGTCGGGCCGGCGCGCGAGCTGGCGCTAGTGGGTGCTGAGCTCGGCCCGCTGCTCGACGTCGTCCGCAGCGAGCTGCGACCGCGGCTAGTTGTTGCGGGAGGTGACGGCAGCGGTGACGAAAGCGTTGTGCCTCTGCTCGAAGGCCGCACACCGGTCGACGGTAAGACCGCCGCATACCTCTGCGAGAACTTCACCTGCGCGGCGCCAGTGACAAGCACTGAAGCGCTCGCTGACGCGCTCGTCTAGTTCACGCGCGCGCGAGGCGCTGGCCGATCCGCCCGCCAGATTCGTATCCTCCCCGTCCGATGAAAAGAATTCTTGCCATCCCTGCCGGTCGCCGCGCGAAGTGGGTCGTCGTCGCGATCTGGGTCGGACTGCTCGTCGTCTTCTCGGCGCTGCAGTTCCCGACCAAGTTCGAGGAGGTGCAGAAGAACGACTCAGCCTCGTTCCTGCCATCGAGCGCCGAGTCAACAAAGGCGCTGGCAGCGGTGAAGACGATCCAAGGCGAGGAGACAGTTTCGATCGTCACCGTCTACCGCCGCCCAAGTGGGCTGACGGCCGCCGACCGCGCCCGCATTGAGCAGAACCGCAAGCAGCTCAACGCGCTGAAGCTAGCGAACACAACGCCGTTCGCTCGGCCGATCCCTTCCGAGAATGGCCAGGCCGCGCTGCTGGTCGCGAACATCACGACCAACGGTGAAGCGGAGACGATTCTGGACCCAGTCGACAAGGTGCGCGAAGTCGTCAATGACCCCGGTGGAGGACTGGAAGCGAAGGTAACTGGCTCGGCCGGCTTCTCAGCCGACGCGATCAAGATCTTCGAGGGCATTAATGGCACGCTGCTGTTCGCCGCCGTCCTGCTCGTCTTCTTCTTGTTGGCCGTGATCTACCGCAGCCCGATCTTCCTCTGGATTCCGCTCTTCACGGTGATCTTTGCTGAGTTCGCAAGCCGTTCAATCGGCTATCTGCTGACTGAGGTTGGCGTGACGATCAACGGTCAATCGTCGTCGATCATGTCGATCCTCGTGCTCGGCGCGGGCACCGACTATGCGCTGCTGCTGGTTGCGAGATATAGAGAGGAGCTGCGCCAACACGATGACAAGCACCTCGCCGCCGCGAATGCTGCGAGCGCCGCCGGCCCGGCGATCATCGCCTCGGGCGTGACCGTGATGCTCGCGCTCTTCTGCCTCACGCTGGCCGAAGTCAACGGCACGGCGGGGCTAGGGCCGCTCGGCGCGCTCGGAGTTGGTGTCGCGATGATCGCGATGCTGACGTTGCTGCCGGCCCTGCTCGCGATCACAGGACGACGTGCCTTCTGGCCATTCATCCCGCGCGTTGGAGATGATGGCGCCGACGCCGCGCACGGCAAGTGGCGCCGCTGGGGCGAGTGGATCGGCAAGCGGCCGCGGGCGATTTGGATCATCACTGCGCTGCTGTTGGTCGTGATGAGCCTTGGTCTGCTCAACTTCTCAACCGGCCTAACGCAAGGCAACTCTTTCCGCGGCGAGGTTGAATCGGTCCAAGGCCAAGAGCTGCTTGCGACCTCGTTCCCAGCTGGCGAGAACGCGCCGACAGACATTGTTGTTCCGGACAAGAGCAAGGCGAAGGCAGTCGCGGCCGCGGTTGCAGCCGTCCCGGGCGTCGTGCGTGTTGCCCCGGCCGGCGTTGGACCACCAGGAGTGCAGCTCGCAGCGACGCTGAAATACAGCCCCTACGCAACTGAGTCCTACGCCGTAATCCCGAACATTCGGACCGCCGCCAAGAAGGCCGGCGGTCAGGACGTTTTGGTCGGGGGGCCAACGGCGATCGAACGAGATCTTCGCGAAGCCTCGACGCGTGACACAAAGCTGATCATCCCGATAGTGCTGCTGGTCGTGCTGCTGGTGCTAATCGTGCTGCTGCGCGCGTTCACGGCGCCGGTTCTGCTGATCCTGACCGTGATCCTCTCGTTCGCGGCCTCGCTCGGCGTCAGCGCGATCGTTTACGACCTTGTCTTCGGATTCCCCGGAAGCGACCCCGGCTTACCGCTCTTCACGTTCGTCTTCCTCGTCGCGCTGGGGATCGATTACAACATTTTCCTGATGGCGCGAGTGCGCGAAGAGTCGCTCAAATACGGCACCGAGCGCGGCATGATTCGTGGCCTTGCAGTCACCGGTGGCGTGATTACCTCGGCCGGGATCGTGCTCGCCGGCACCTTCGCGATCCTCGGCACGCTACCGCTGATCTTCCTCACCGAACTGGGCTTCGCGATCGCCTTCGGCGTACTCGTCGACACCTTCATCGTTCGCTCGACGCTGGTTCCAGCCTTGGT
>JBAXGJ010000223.1:0-2651 GCA_037139475.1 Actinomycetes bacterium | reverse complement strand
GCGGCGCTAGCGGCAAGCTTGTTGGCGGCGCGGCGAGCAGCGCCAGCGGATCGCGGTAGCCGTTGCGCTCGTCTATTAGGCGCGCGCCAACGCTGAGCAGAGCGCCCGGGCCAAGCGAGCCAAGCGGCTGACCGGCGGTTACCGTCTCGCCGCCACTCACCTCACTCTGCTGCAGCCCAAGCTCAGTCGCAGCCAGCCCGCCGCAGCGCAGCGTTACGCCGCGGCGCCCATCGGGGAGCGGCCCGGCAAAGCTGACAACACCGCTGCAAACAGCCCGCACCTTGGCTCCCGGCTGGCCACTTAGCGTGATGCCACGACGCGCGCCGGCACGGTAGGGATCGCTGCGATCAAAATCGAACCGCTCGCTCAACTGATGCCGAGCCAGCGGCCATTGCCACTGATCGGCTTCGCTGGTCAGTGGGCTGACCAGCAAGGCAGTCAGCGAGAGGGCAAGGAAGCGGAGAGTGCGGGTCGTCATCGCTGGCGAGATTAGGTTCGATTGGACGACTCGGGCGGGATCGAGCGACTGCCGCCCCAAGGCTGTTTCAGTCACGCAACAGCTAGGGCGCTCAGCGTTGCCGGGGCGGGTAGTTGTCACCCAGCACCCAACGCTGCGACCGCTACGATTTCGACGTGTCTGCCGCGACAAAACAGCCGCTCGCGGTGATCCTCGGTGCTGGCCGCGCGGTCTGGGGCGGCCTTCCCTCAGCCGTTGTTGAAGTCCCCGAGCACGGCCGCGTGCTCGACTGGACGCTTGCTGCGCTGGCAGCGCTCGACGAGGTCGAAGTTCGTTTCGTCGGCGGCTACCGCGCTGAGGAGGTGCTCCAGCGCTACCCGGATGTACAGATCGTGCTCAACCCTGATTGGCAGCACAGCGGCCCGGCCGGCTCGCTCAGTCTTGCCGGGCTCGATCCTGAGCGCCAGACCTACGTCGCCTACTCCGACGTGATCCTGCGCCCGCAGTCGGTCGCCGCGCTCAGCAGCGCTCCCGGCCAGGTCGCGGTCGCCGTTGATTCGCAATGGCGCAGCCGCTACAGCGACCGCTCGCAGGCCGACCTAGATCAGGCCGAGAAGGTTCTCTTCACAGCAACCAACGTTGAGCAGATCGGCCGCGAGCTGACGACCGAAGATGCCAACGCCGAGCTCGCCGGAATCGTCCGCTTCGACCCCGAAGCGGTAGCGCTCGTGACCGCTGCGCTGGCCGACGGCCGCCTCGCAGCGAAGGCGACGCTGCCCGACATCGTCGCCTTCTGCCTCGCAGCGGGCCTAGAGGTTGGAGCCGTTGACCTTGAAGGCGACTGGGCCGAGCTCGACGCCAAGCAGGACCTTGCTCGCTTCATCCTCGGCACCAAGGCCGAATCGCTCGAGCGGCTGCGCCCGATGGACCACGGCGGCGTGATCGGTGCGCAGGTCTCATTCACAGCCGAGCGCTGGGCGAGCGAGCCGGAACTGATTACGGAGCAGATCTTGGCCGAGCTCCCGGGCGAGCGACTGATCATCCGCAGCAGCGCACGCTCCGAGGATGGCTGGCTTGAATCGGGCGCCGGCCGCTACACCAGCATCCTCGACGTTGAGCGCACTACCGAAGCGTTGACGGAAGCGATCGGCGACGTGCTGGCCTCGTACGGAAAGGCCGACGACGACGATCAAGTTCTCGTCCAAGAGATGCTGACCGGCGTCGTGATCAGCGGCGTTGTGATGACTCGCACACACGCCACCGGCGCGCCTTACTACGTGATCAACTACGACGACTCATCGCAGGCGACCGACGCCGTCACTGCCGGGCGCGACGTGCGCACGCTCGTGGTCCATCGCAGCAGCGAAACCCCTTCGCGTGTCCCAGCAAAGCTGGCTGGCGTTCTCGACACCGTGCGCCGGATCGAAGGCTTGATCGGCCACGATTCGCTCGACATCGAGTTCGCCGTCTGCGGCGAGAAGACGCACATCCTCCAGGCACGGCCGATCGTGATGGCGCACGGCCCGGCGGCGGTCGCCGACGCCGACGTTGACGAGGTGATCGCGCAGACGCGTGAAGCGCTCAGCGCCCGCAGCGCGCCGGGCCCGACGATCGTCGGCGCCAGCCCACACTTCAGCGTGATGAGCGACTGGAACCCGGCCGAGATCATCGGCACGACGCCAAAGCAGCTCGCCGCCAGCCTCTATCGCTACCTCGTCACCGACGAGGTCTGGGCCCAGCAGCGCGCCGAGTACGGCTACCGCGACGTGCGGCCCTGCGCGCTGCTCTTCGACGTTGCCGGCCACCCCTACGTAGATGTTCGCGCCAGCTTCAACTCTTTCATTCCGGCCTCGCTGCCAGACGAGCTTGCCGAGCGACTGGTTGACGCCTACCTCGCGCAGCTGGCAGCAAAGCCCGAGCTCCACGACAAGGTCGAGTTCGACATTCTCTTCACCTGCCTCACTCCGGACTTTGCAAAGAGCTCCCAGCGACTGCTGGATTCAGGGCTCAGCGGCGAGGAGGTTGAGGCGCTAGAGAATGCGCTGCGTGAGATCACAGCCGCCGGCATTACGCGAATCGATGATGACCTCGCCGTGCTGCCGGGGCTAGCGGCAACGATCGACGAGATTGAAGCCGCAGAGCTGACGCCGCTCGAGCGTGCAGCAGCGCAGCTCGACGCAGTGCGGCGCACCGG
>JBAXGJ010000222.1:0-2655 GCA_037139475.1 Actinomycetes bacterium | reverse complement strand
CCATCAGCCAGATCGTGACTCCGACCGTGCAGAGCGTGTAGTTGGCGACGATGAAAAGGACCGTGATCATCGAACCGGCCGCAAACATCGCTACCTCAAGCGGAATACTTGAGCCGATCAGATCGATCAACAGAGCTGAAGCGACCACGCCGATCACCGTGCCGAGGACCCGTTCAACTACGCGCAATGTCGTGCCCGCGAAGTCGGGCTTCGTGATCCAGGCAACGGTCAGCGGAATCCAATAGGAGTGATTCAAGGGATCGATCTGAGCTAGCGCTGTGGCTATGACGAACAGCCCCGAAACTCGGATTGCGTGGCGCGTGAAGACTGCGCCCGGGTCGCGCCTGTGCAGCAGGTTGCTGACCGGCGCGATTGGCGCGCTAAGCCGACGCGAGAACTGGCATTGGAGGCCGATCGGCCATCTGGCGGAAATTGACTGGCTGAGACTGCGGGCGGCAACTTCGATCCGCGATAGCGATGCTTCGCTTCGCGGCCCTAACCCATGCGCAGACGCGGCGGCGGCGTTGAAGGCCTCCAGCGCTGGGCTGATCCTGCGGCGCGAGGCAGGGATCTCGAGCGCTGAAGCAAGCGCCATCAGAAGCTGATCGGCGGCCTGCTTGAACTGATCAACGCGCTCTTGCTGCTGCAGATCCCGCTCGTCAAGAGCGCCATGAAGGGCGAAGAAGCCAAAGCGCATTGCTTCCGCGTCGCTGAGCATCTGCTCAAACCACTCGAGCGTCTGGCCGTAGCAGCCGCTGGCCGCGACCCGGCCGCGGGCACCGACGAGCTTCGCGGCGACATTCGTTCCGTCGATGCCGCCGATCATGCCGCGAAGCGCCATCGCCTGGGCGCGCAAGGCAACGACGACGTCGGTTCTAAGACCACCGAGCCTGCCAGCCAACATTGGAACGACGATGACGGTTGTCATCGCAGCGGCACTGATCAGAACTTTCAGCGTTGTCGGCAAGACCGCACTGAATGGCTCAGGCGTCCCCGAGAAAGCCGCGAAGGCAACCAGCGCGACGACTCCCGCCAAGGCCGCGCGCGGACCGCCCAGGCCGATGTAGCCGCAGAAAGCAGCGAAGATGCCTGCCGCGACCAAGTGAGCCACGAAATTGGGTGAGACCAGGACACCAAGGAAGGTCGCGAATGTGACTAGTACTCCGGCTATCAGCAAGCCGCGCACGCGCTCGTCGAACTCGCCGCGCTGGTCAGCAAAGCCGACAAAAAGCGTGCCAACTGCAAATGGAAAAGCGCCTGTGGGGCCATAGATCGCGATCCCGATCGACACCGCTATCGTCGCGACGATCGTCGTTCGCAGCGGCCCAATCCAGCGAACTGCCGGCCAGTCGGTCGCGGTCGAAACCCTCAAAATGCGCTTAGTTACATGCTTCTCAGGCACAGCGGCCAGCATACCTAGCGCCGCTAAGCGGTCAACGGACCGAACCGGCCCCGGTCGGTTAGGGTTCCGAGCAGATCCAGCCAATAAGGAGATAGACGATGGACCACCTTCGAGTTGCCACTTTCGACGTAACCAGCGGGACAGTTGAGGAGCTAGCCGAAGTAATTCAGCAGCCAGGCAGCTTCGTTGACATCTTTCACGCCCTGCCGGGGTTTAAGTCTTACTCGCTGCTGGAGGTATCGCCAACGCAGGTGATGTCAGTCAGCGTTTGGGAAACTCACGAAGAAGCCGAGGAAGCGATCGCAGCCTCGGCCGAGTGGGTCGCGACGCACATGGCCGACACTGTCAAGCGCACCTCCAATACTTCTGCGGCAGAGATTCTCGTGATCAACGCGCGCGACTGAGCGGGGCTAGATACCGAGCGGCCCCTACGCCGGGCTGATTGCAGCGCGGCTTTAGCGGACGGGGTTTCCGTTGGCGTTGCAGAGGATCGGCAGCGTGCGCCGCTCGGCAGCGAGATCCGCTTCGATCACTGAAATCGAATACTGCATCCCGGTTGGTTTTATGCTGCCCTCTTCGTTTTGGAACGGCGACGCGAGCACCGCGACGGCGACGAGGCTGGCCGCCACGAGCGCAGCCGTACTGGCCATCATCGCGACCTGTGCGACGACGCCCTCGTCGGGGTCGGCGTAGAGCAGTACATAGCCGATCACCATCAGCCCAGCGATCACCAGCAGAACCCAGAGCAGCGTCGGCACCTCACCTTGAGCAACGAGCAAGCGTGCGCGACGGCCCAGCTCGCGCTCTTTGGTCGCCTCATTCCAGGCAATCAGCGAATCAGACTGTTTCGAATTCGCAGCGGGAAGCGCAATTCCAGTCTGCTCAAGTGCCGTGATCCAATGCTCGGTGACGGGGCTTGCTCCACCGCTCTTCATCGCTTCCCAGTCTGGCCCGACTACCGAGCGGGCGTAGCAGACGAGGTCTGCTTGCGCGCGATTTCGCAGCCCCAGCGGCATATCCTCGGCGGCCGTGAACTGCTCGACGACTGCGATGCCTTCAGCCTCGGACTGCGTCGCCGCGTTGTCGTAAGTTCCGAAGCTGAGCGCGATGATGAAGCCGAGCAGAATCACGAATCCAACGCCAACAAAACCGAATGGCCCTGATGCTCGATCCGAGTCGCTGAAGCGGCCACCAGAGCGGCCGTAGCGCCGAGCTACGAGCATCACAGCGACCGTCACGACAACGGCCAGGAT
>JBAXGJ010000221.1:0-2656 GCA_037139475.1 Actinomycetes bacterium | reverse complement strand
ACTTCGGATTCGTCGATGTAATCGACTTCGAGCGCTTCAAGCACCTGAGCTTCGGCGAAGTGACCGATGCGAGCCTTTGCCATCACTGGAATCGTGACCGACTCTTGGATCGACTGGATCATCTCGGGGTCAGACATCCGCGCCACTCCGCCGTCACGGCGGATGTCGGATGGGACGCGCTCAAGCGCCATTACGGCGCAGGCGCCAGCGGCCTCGGCGATGCGGGCCTGCTCCTGGTCGATTACGTCCATGATCACGCCGCCCTTGAGCATCTCTGCCAGGCCGGCCTTTACTTTGAAGGTTGCTTCGTCGCGCATCATGCTCAGTCTACGGCCCAAAGGCTGCCAAAGACTGCGTGGCAGAGAATTTGCGCGCGCCTACTTGAGGCGGAAGGCCTTGATGCGATCCGCGTAGCGCTCAGTGTCACGGCTATAGACACCGTAGGCGAGCGCCTGAATGACGCTCAGCAGAGCGACGTGTGAACGGACGTAAGCCGGTGAGTTAGATGAGTAGTAGAGCTGAACTTGAGCCAGCTTCGCTACCTCTGAGAGAGTGGCATCGGTGATCGCGAGCGTGCTTCCACCGCGATGGCGAGCCAGCTTCATCCCCCGCAGCACGAGCGGATGAGGCCTACCGGCCGCGAGTCCGATCACGAGCGAGTTTTCGTCGATGCGACTGAGACGGCCGAGCGCTTCTTGCGAAGGACTGGCAACGGTTTCGGCTTCGATGTCGAGCAGCATCAGCAGGTGACGCAGATACGAAGCGAAGAAGGCCATCTGATCCGTGCCGACGACGAGCACTCGTGAAGAGTTGGCGATCGATTCGATCGCGGCTTCGACGTCACGGCGCGAGACCTTGCGCGCAGTTTCTTCCACGTTGAGATGATCGGCTACCAGCGCCGTTTCGAATTCGTTTTGGTCGAGCGCGAAGAGCGGCTCGGAGCCGGAGCCTCCGCCCTCTTGGCCGCTGGCAACGCGGCGGCGGTACTCCTCACGGGCGGCTACCTGAAGTTCAGGGAACCCTTCGAAGCCGAGCGCCTGCGAGAAGCGCACGACGGTTGAGCTGGAGGTGTTAGCTCGCCTCGCGAGCTCCTCGGCTGTCTGGAACGCGACCTCGTCGAGGTGATCGACGATGTACTGAGCAACGTCCTTTTGAGAGCGCGAAAACTCATCGAAACGTGCCTCGATGTATGTGGAAAGGGCCTGATGGCCGTTACCCTCGCGCCGCGTGGTTGTGGAAGTACTTCCGGTTGTCTTCATAGGCCTGCTCTGTTTCGACGTGCAGCACCACTGTTCCTGCCCGATTGGAGCAAGGGGTATGCTCGGGCGCGTGAGCGAAGCAGCCAAAAACGAGCAAATGGTGCGTATTGAGATGGATGGAGCGTCGATTGAGGCGCTAATCCGCAGCGCATCTATCGAAGAACTGCGCTCTGACAGCACCGAACTTGAGCGGCGCCAATCGCTCTCTCGCGGCGCCACCGCGCTCGACGCCCTCTGTGGCCTGGGCGACCGTCAAGGGACGGGTGCTATCTGGGACGTGCTTTGCGAATTGGACCGTGCCCAGCTACTGAGCTTCGCGACCTTTGCGATCAGCGAGATGGCCGAACACACCGAGTACCACTGGGCCGACCGACCCGACGACTAGCTCCGCTGTGACATCAAATCGCTTACTGACCAAGCGGTCAGTTACAATGTCAGCATGACAACTACTGAGCAGATCCCCGACTCCGAAGTAACCCCTGACGCGACCGTCCCCTTCAACCTCGCTCTCTCAGAAGAGCAGAAGGAGATTCGCGACTGGGCCCACGGCTTTGCCGCCGACGTAATCCGCCCCGCCGGTGAAGAGTGGGACGAGCGCGAAGAAACTCCATGGCCGGTAATTCAGGAAGCAGCCAAGATTGGCCTCTACGGCTTTGAAGGCACTGCCCAGTTCTTCGCCGACCCGACCGGCCTGCTGCTGCCGATCGTCAACGAGGAGCTCTTCTGGGGCGACGCCGGCATCGGCATGGCGATCTTCGGCACGACGCTTGCCGTCGCTTCGATCTTCGGCCAAGGCACGAACGAGCAGATCGGTGAATGGATCCCACGCTGCTTCGGCACCGTTGATGATCCGAAGGTCGCATCGTTCTGCGTCTCCGAGCCAGACGCCGGCTCCGACGTGTCGGCTCTGCGCACGCGCGCCAAGTTCGACGAGAAGACGAACGAGTGGGTGCTCAACGGCCAGAAGGCATGGGCCACCAACGGCGGCATCGCCGACGTTCACGTAATCGTCGCCTCGGTTGACCCTGAGCTTCGCTCACGCGGCCAAGCCGCTTTCCTCGTGCCGTTTGAGACGAAGGGCATTACTCAGGGCGTGAAGGTTAAGAAGCACGGCATCCGCGCCTCCCACACCGCTGAGGTTCTGCTCGACGAGGTGCGAATCCCAGCCGAGAACGTGCTCGGTGGCAAGGAGAAGCTCGATGAGCGCCTCGCCCGTGCACGTGAAGGCACGAAGAACAAGTCGCAGGCAGCTATGGCGACCTTCGAGGCCAGCCGCCCAACTGTTGGCGCTCAGGCCGTCGGAATCGCCCGCGCCGCCTACGAGTACGCACTTGATTACTCGAAGGAGCGCGAGCAGTTCGGCCGCAAGATCATTGAGAACCAGTCGATCGCATTCA
>JBAXGJ010000220.1:0-2671 GCA_037139475.1 Actinomycetes bacterium | reverse complement strand
CGCCTGGCTCAGCGAGAGCTAACCCTCTTTGGCAGCTAGCGCCTCGCGGATTGTCTTGGGCAGCATGAAGCGAACGTCCTCTTCAACGACCTCAAACTCTTCGACATCAGAAGTGCCCTGCGCGCGGAACAGCTCAACGAGACGTTGAACCAACTCCTCCGGCGCGCTTGCGCCAGAGGTAATGCCTAGCGTCTCAACACCTTCAAGCCACTGCTCCTCAACCTGGGACTCGTTGTCAATCAGATGCGAGCGAGCGCCATGTTCGCGCGCTACCTCGACCAAACGGTTCGAGTTTGAGGAGTTGCTCGAACCGATCACCAATACCAGATCACAGAGCGGGGCCAACTGCTTTACAGCGGCCTGGCGATTCGTCGTGGCGTAACAAATATCGTCGGTCCGGGGGCTGATGATCGACGGGAACCGCTCGCGCAGCCTGTCGATGATGATGCTGGTTTCGTCAACCGAGAGCGTTGTTTGGGAGATGAATGCGAGCTTCTCGGGGTCATCGACTTCGAGCGAATCAACGTCGTCGAGCGTCTCGACGAGAATGATCGAGTCTGGCGCCTCGCCCATCGTCCCCTCTACCTCTTCATGGCCGTCGTGGCCAATCAGGATGATCGTGTAACCGTCCTCAGCGAACTTGACCGCCTCACGGTGGACTTTCGTCACCAATGGGCAGGTCGCATCGATCGTTTGAAGCTTGCGCTCAGCGGCCTCGGCATGCACCGATGGCGCAACTCCGTGCGCAGAGAAGACCGTTACAGCGCCCTCGGGGATCGAATCGTTCAGTTCGTCAACGAAGATCGCGCCGGAATCACGTAGCTGCTCAACAACATGCTTGTTATGGACGATCTCTTTGCGCACATAAACCGGGGCGCCGTGAGTTTCGAGCGCGCGCTCGACCGACTGGACAGCGCGATCGACACCGGCGCAATAACCGCGCGGAGCTGCGAGCAGAATTTTTGTTGGAGCATTCACTGCTCGTCAGTGTACGAAGAGCTAGCGGCGACGCAGCTGGTCTACCAACTCGTAGACGGTTTCACCGGTCACGTCGAGCGCCCGCGCGCTCACCTTGTCGACGCTATCGGCGAGCGTGTTGCGCCATGGGTATTCAAAGTCGATCAAGTCGATTGCCGCTATACCGCGTTCGATGAATGGCGTGTGGTCGTCATAGATTGTCGTTTGGACTGTGTCGGGAAAACTCGAGACCGCTCCAACGCGCTGCGCCGCTGCGCGCAGCTGCGCCCACAGTGCGATGTCAGAGCTGCCTTCGCGTGACAACCGCAGTCCGCGATTCGCTACATAATCGAGCAGCACGAGACTGCCAATCTCGCCCTCATGCCGGTGCGCATAAGCACGCGAGCCGCGTAGTGCAGTGGCATAGAAATCTGCCGCCCCCGGCGGCTGCTCCTCGCCGTCAAAGAGCACAAAGCGCAGTTCACGGCTACCGCTCAGCGGGTGCGCCGCAAATTGGCGCGCAAGTTCGACGACAGCAGCAGTGCCCGCTGCGCCATCGTTGGCTCCGACGAATCCCTTCGGCCTAGCGCCGACGTCATAGTGAGCCGCCAGCAGGATCGCCGGCTTGCGGCCGGGAATCACTCCGACAGCGTTGTTGAGCTTCAGCCGGCCTGACCTAAATCGCTCCAAGCGGCCATTTGGTAAGCGGCGGCGAAGATCCTCAGCCAAGCTTCTTGAACTAGCCGAGCCGGCCGGCCGCCAGCCGTAGCGCTCAACTTGCCGCCGCAGCAGGCTGAAGGCTCGCTTCTGATCGAAGTTATTGACGCTTGGCGTCGGGACGCCGTCGCCTTGCTGTCCCTTGAGGAATCGCTCTGCCACCACCGGGCGAGCGACCTTGGCCGGCGCGTTTGGCACCCACGGCCAACCGGCGAGCGCGAAGTAGATCAGCACGCCAGCAAACAGCAACTGGACCAGAAGCACGATCACGAGCACGCGAATGCCACTCGAGGGCTTCTGCTCCTGCTCTGTCGTCAGCTCTGGTTCCATTTGTCGATCGGGTCGCGGCAATGCTCTGTACGAATAATCACAGCCAAGCTGGCTGCCATCTGTATAGATTTAGGGTATGGCTCAAGAACACTTTGACCGATTGACCGCGCTCGACGCGTCATTCCTTGAGCAGGAAGGCCCTACGTCGCATATGCATGTCGGCGCCGTCGCGACCTTCGAGAACCCCGCACCGGTATTTGACGACTTCCTCGACACGATCCGCGGCCGCCTCCACCTAGTCCCACGCTACCGGCAGAAGCTCGCACTGCCACCGATGCGCACCGGTCGGCCGGTCTGGGTGGATGATCCGAACTTCAACATCGAGTACCACGTCCGTCGTACGGCCTTGCCTCCTCCAGGTAGTCAGGAGCAGCTCCTGCTGTTGGCATCGCGGCTCTTCTCGCAGCAGCTAGATAGATCTAAGCCGCTCTGGGAGATGTGGATTATCGAAGGCCTCGAGAACGATTCGTGGGCGCTGATCAATAAGACCCACCACGCGATGATTGATGGAGTCTCAGGCGTGGATCTCGCGACGGTGATCTTCGATCTGTCGCCAGAGGGAACGAAGATTGACCATCCCGCCGAGCCGTGGCAGGCAGCAAGTGAGCCGGGTGACCGTGACTTGCTGGCTTCAGGAGCGCTAGGGATTGCGCGCACAGCGATCGAC
>JBAXGJ010000219.1:0-2688 GCA_037139475.1 Actinomycetes bacterium | reverse complement strand
CAGGAACCATCCAGCGATGGCGCTCGGTACGAGTAGTGCGAAAAGCCGTTTCATCATCGCTCCATCTGTTTGCTCCACGCCCGCGGACGCGAGCTACGGCCAATCTATCGGACTTGCTTCGAAGGCGGTGCGAGCCAGACTGAGCGACGATTCGCGCTTCTTGCGGCTTGACAATCCGCATTTTGCGGACTTATGGTCGCCGAATGCTCGGCCGCGGCCTCGTACCCCTTGTCGCGCTTGGCGCAGTTCTGAGCATGCCCGCCCCCGTCGCGTACGCCGGCAGCTACACGGTCAACGCCTGTCTAGACGACGCCCACGGAGCGAACCTCAGCTGGGCGTCGGCTTCATCAAACGTGGACCTTCCCTCGTACGCGGCCGGGTGCAGCGGCAGCGCGCCGGACGGGCTGATCGCGCGGGCCGCCGCAAAGCCCGGGGGTGGATCTGTTCCTGCCTTTGCTTCCTCCTCCTGGCAGTTCAATGCGCCGGCGGGAACTACGATCGACCGCGCCGACCTTTCGCTGAGGATGTACCGCTTTGGAGGTGGGCTGACCGATCGTTGGGGCGTTGGGATCGGCGACGAGACCGGTGCTTACCTACTCGGCGGCATCGGCCAGTCGGCTCTTTCGACTGGAGCGCGCGGCAGCTACTTTGCGGTCCCGGTCCCTAACCGCACCAGCCTAAGGCTCGGCGTCGTCTGCGCGAACGGCGGAGGCTGCACGGTCCAAGCGACCGACGTCGCGGGAGCGGGCTACTCGCGGGCACGAACCGACCTCTATGGAGCGCGCGTACGGATCAGCGACCCGTCGGCGGCGACTCTGTCGGGTCAGGGCGGCGCGCTTTGGACTTCGTCTGCTTGGTTGTCGGGGACACAGGCGCTGAGCTTCTCGGCTACCGACAACGTCGGAATCGCTTTGCTCACGGCCGATCTCGGAAGCGATCGCCGCGTCGTGCGTTCCGACTGCGACTTCGCGCGAACGATCCCCTGCCCCAGCTCGCGCCAGCTGTCCACCTCGTTCGACACGACCGCACTCTCCGACGGCTCTCATAGCGTGACGATCGAAGCGACCGATAGTGCTGGCAACCTGCGCAGGGACTCACACACGGTCCTCGTGGACAACACCGCTCCGGCGGCGCCGGGCGCTCCCGAGCTGGCCGGCGCCGCAGCGGCGAGATGGCGGAATGTCAACGCGTTCACGCTTAGCTATTCGAACCCTTCGAAGGCCAGCGGAGCTCCGCTGAGTTCGCACGACGTTCAAATCTGCGGCTTGCGATCGGACGACAGCGTAGATCCTTCGCGCTGCTACGTCGAAGCCCGCGTCGGTGTTCCGGGGCTCGATGCGATCACAGTTCCCGCTGCCGGACGGTTCAAGATGCGCGTGCGCGTAAACGACGAGCTATTCAGCGGCCACTGGAGCCCATGGTCGCCCCGACTGCTCTTCGACGACACGTTGCCGGGGATGCCAGTGGTTGCTTTCCCTTCGGGTTGGGTCAACCTCGAGCGAGCGACAAACCCGCTCGTATTAGCTGCGCCGATCGCGTTGCCGACTCCTCCATCTGGTTACTCCGCTTACCGAGTCAGCGTCGATCGGGGGCCCGCAATAACGGTCGCCGCCGATGGCAAGGCCGACTCCGGGCTCTTTGCACTTAAGACATTGGCCGATGGGCACCATCAGCTGGAGATCGTCGCGGTTACCGGCGCTGGGCTCGCGACACCGGCCCTGTCGGCAAGCGTCGGCCAACTAGAGAAGGACGTCGTCGCGCCCGAGCTGGCGGTTTCCGGAGCACCAACAAGCGGGGCAATAGTCCCTTCCACGGTTACTTTCGTGATCAGGGCGAGCGACGCGACTTCGGGGATGGCTGCGGCGGTTCCACCTGCCCCAACCGGGACGGGCGGATATGTCGCCACACAGCTGGGCCGCGCGGCAGCGGATCTAACCGGCGGACCGTTTGCCCAGCTCAGCCCGGGAGAGGGTCAGCAGCTTGTGCACCTATTCGCCGCGGATGTCGCTGGCAACAAAAGCGCGGTTCAGTCATTTGCGTATACACAGGACACGAAGCTGCCAAGCGGAGGGCTGCGGCCGATCAGCGCTCAGCATCCCGCACTACTCGATTTCTTCATCGCCGAGCGATGCCTCGGTAGCGCATCGATTGAGATCTCGACATCGCCAGGCGTATGGCGGCCGCTCGCGACCAGCGAAGATTCACAGCGCGCGAGCGCCCTAGTCCCGGCTGAAGTCTGGGCGCCGCGTACGCCTTATAGCGCTCGCGCGACCGTCCGCGACTGCGGCGGCAATAGCGCGATTCTGACCGACTGGTACGGCGGCGATCGATCGGGTACGGCGATCGGGACGATTGTCCCCCCTCCTCGCGCCGCGACCTCTGCGAAATCAGAGGTTGCACCGATCGCAAGTGGTTCAAGTGCGTCCGCGCTGGCGCTAAGGCGCGTCACGAGCGTCGTCCGCAACGGCTCAGGAGACCCTCTTGTCGGAGTTGATGTGCGTTTCGAAACCGAGCCGTGGATGACTCCGGCGCAATGGGAGCCAGCAGGTAGCGCGAAGACCGACGCCGACGGGCGCGCGACGGCCAAACTTGCAGCCCACAGCTCGATCCGGATCCGCACGGTTGTCCCAGGCAATGAATTACGCCACGACGCAATCTCAAACACGGTCTACGCCACGCGACTTGCTT
>JBAXGJ010000218.1:0-2688 GCA_037139475.1 Actinomycetes bacterium | reverse complement strand
AAGCAAGTCGCGTGGCGTAGACCGTGTTTGAGATTGCGTCGTGGCGTAATTCATTTCCCGGGACAACCGTGCGGATACGGATCGAGCTGTGGGCTGCAAGTTTGGCCGTCGCGCGCCCATCAGCGTCGGTCTTCGCGCTACCTGCAGGCTCCCATTCCGCCGGAGTCATCCACGGCTCTGTTTCGAAACGAACGTCGACCCCGACAAGAGGGTCGCCTGAGCTGTTGCGCACGACGGTCGTGACGCGCCTGAGCGCCTGAGCGGACGCGCTCGATCCACTTGCGATCGGTGCAACCTCTGACTTCGCGGAGGTGAGCGCGCGGGGAGGGGGGACAATCGTCCCGATCGCCGTCCCTGATCGGTCGCCGCCGTACCAGTCGGTCAGAACCGCGCTATTGCCGCCGCAGTCGCGGACAATCGCGCGGGCGCTATATGGAGCTCCCGGCCCCCAAACGTCAGCCGGAACGAGCGCGCTCGCGCGCTGCGAATCTTCGCTGGTCGCAAGCGGCCGCCATACGCCTGGCGATGTCGAGATCTCAATCGATGCGCTACCGAGGCATCTTTCGGCGATGAAGAAATCGAGCAGTGCGGGATGCTGAGCGCTAATCGGCCGCAGCCCTCCGCTCGGCAGCCTCGTGTCCTGTGTATACGCAAATGACTGAACTGCGCTTTTGTTGCCAGCGACATCCGCGGCGAATAGGTGCACCAGCTGCTCACCCTCTCCTGGGCTGAGCTGGGCGAACGGTCCGCCGGTTAGCGACGCTGCTGCGCGGCCCAGCTGCGTGGCGACATATCCGCCTGTCCCGATTGGAGCCGGCGGGACCGCCGCAGCCATCCCCGACGTCGCGTCGCTCGCCCTGATCACGAAAGTGACCGTCGAAGTGACGACCGCGCCGCTTGTCGGTGCTCCCGAAACCGCCAGCTCGGGCGCGACGACGTCCTTATCTAGTTGGCCGGTACTCGCCGACAGGGCCGGTGTCGCGAGCCCAGCGCCGGTAACCGCGACGACCTCCAGCTGATGGTGCCCATCGGACAATGGCTTAAGTGCAAAGAATCCGGAGTCGGCGTTGCCATCCGCGGCAACCGTTGTTGCGGGCCCCCGATCGACGCTGACTCGGTAAGCGGAGTAACCAGAGGGAGGGGTCGCCGCCGAGATCGGAGCAGCCAGCAGCAAGGGGCTCTGTGCTCGCTCAAGGTTGACCCACCCTGAGGGGAAAACAACCGCTGGCGTCCCCGGCAGGGTGTCATCGAAGAGAAGAGTGGGCGACCATGAGCTCCATTGCCCACTGAAGAGCTCATCGTTTACGCGCACGCGCATCTTGAACCGTCCGACAGCGGGAACTGAGATCACGTCGAGCCCAGGGGCACCGCTGCGTGCGTCGACGTGGCAGCGGGAGGGATCAACGCTGTCGTCCGCGCGCAATCCGCAGATCTCAACATCGTGCGAACTCAGCGGAGCCCCGCTGGCCTTCGAAGGATTCGAATAGCTAAGCGTGAATGCGTTGACCGTCCGCCACTTTGCCGGTGCGGCGCCGGCCAGTTCGGGAGCGCTCGGCGCCGCCGGAGCGGTGTTGTCAACGAGAACTGTGTGCGAGCTGCTGCTCTGGTTACCTGCGCTGTCGGTCGCCGCGATTGTGACGCTATGCGAGCCGTCGGAGAGCGCAGTCGTGTCGAATGATGTCGACAACTCGCGCGAGCTGGGGCAGGGGATCGTTCGCGCGTAGTCGCAGTCAGAGCGCAGGACGCGGCGATCGCTTCCGAGATCGGCCGTAAGCAACGCGATTCCGACGTTGTCGGTAGCCGAGAAGCTCAGCGCCTGAGTTCGCGACAACCAAGCAGACGAAGTCCAAAGCGCGCCGCCCTGGCCCGACAGTGTCGCCGCCGACGGGTCGCTGATCCGCACGCGCGCCCCATAGAGGTCGGTCCGTGCGCGCGAATAACCCGCTCCCGCGACGTCGGTGGCCTGGACCGTGCATCCGCCGCCGTTCGCGCAGACGACGCCAAGCCTAAGGCTGGTGCGGTTAGGGACCGGGACCGCAAAGTAGCTCCCGCGCGCGCCGCTTGAAAGAGCCGACTGGGCAATACCGCCGAGCAGATAGGCACCGGTCTCGTCGCCGATCCCGACACCCCAGCGATCGGTCAACCCACCTCCGTAGCGGTACATCCTCAGCGAAAGGTCGGCATGGTCGATCGTCGTTCCCGCCGGCGCGTTGAACTGCCAAGAGGACGAAGCAAAGGCAGGAACCGTTCCCCCTCCGGGCTTGGCTGCTGCCCGCGCGATCAGCCCGTCCGGAGCACCGCCGCTGCAGCCAGCCGAGTACGACGGAAGGTCGATGTTTGTTGAAGCCGACGCCCAGCTGAGGTTCGCTCCGCGGGCGTCGTCTAGGCACGCATTTACCGTGTAACTGCCTGCGTCCGCTGCGGGGACGGGCATGCCGAAGACTGCGCCAAGCGCGACCAGAACTACGAAGCCCCTGCCGCGCATCCGGCGACCATAATCGCGCAAAATGCGGCTTGTCAAGCTGCAAGCGGCGAGCCTGGTTACTCCGTGACTGTTCCGGCGCCCTGCGATCCAGTTCGGTAGATTGGCAGTAGCTCGGATCCGCGGGCGCAGGGTGAACAGACGGAGCGACGATGAAACGGCTTTTCGCACTACTCGTACCGAGCGCCATCGCTGGATGGTTCCTG
>JBAXGJ010000217.1:0-2708 GCA_037139475.1 Actinomycetes bacterium | reverse complement strand
AGTCGCGGCGCGGGGCGGCTGTGCCGCCGCGGAGGCGGCGTAGCAGCGCGTCGCCGGCGCGGGGGCTGACGTTGTGGACGAGCTGCAGCAGGCGGACGATCGGCGGGAAGTAGACGGCGCGCCGGTCTTCTTCGACGGCTTCGATGATTTTTGCGACCAGGTGCGAAGGGTCGGCCGCGTCGCTGCCGCGGTACCAATCGGGCATCCGGTGGCGCTCGTGCGCGTGGAGCGTAGTTTCGATCTCACCGGGGTAGACGGTCGTTAGTGAGACGCCGGTGCCACTCAGCTCGTGGCGCAGCGCTTCGGCAAAGAGCCGCTGCGCCGCCTTCGTGCCGCCGTAAACAGCGGCCCAAGGGAATGAGCGCAGCGCCGCGCCGGAGCTGATCACGACTACCTGCCCGCGCGCGCGGTCGAGCATGTAGGGCAGTCCGTAGTGCACGGTCCGCAGCGTGCCGTGCCAGTTGATCTCGCTCATCTCGAGCGCGTTATCGAGCGGCTCGTCGCGGAACGGGCCGTAGTGCGTGATGCCGGCGTTAGCGACCAGCAGTTCAATCCCGCCGGCATCTGCAGCGAAGCGATCGATCGCCGCTTTGACCGACTCGCTGGAGCGAACGTCGCACTCGTATTCGTAGTGCTCACCGGGCAGCGATGCCGAAACAGCTTCGAGTTGGTCGAGCGAGCGTGCGGCGAGGCCGACTGTCACTCCGCGCTCAGCCAGAGCCAGCGCCAACGATGCGCCGATCCCACGTGAGGCGCCGGTGATGAATGCCCGCGTGCCGGGTCCGATTTCCATTGCGCGAGCCTATCTGCTGCGCGATAGAATCGAAGCGATGTCGAAAGCGCAGGCCAGCGAAGCCGAAGAGGAGTACCTGCAGTCGATCTTTTGGCTGCGCGAAGCCGGGCTGCCGATGACCGGCGCCAACGTCGCCCGCGCAATGCAGCTCTCTCCGCCAACGGTGCACGAGATGATCGGCCGGCTCGAGGCTGACGGCTACATCGAACGCGCCGACGACAAGACAATCTCCTTCACTGAGAGCGGCGACAAGACGGCGCACGAGATCGTTCGTCGCCACCGCTTGATCGAGCGCTTCCTGACCGATGTTCTCGGGATTCCCTGGGATGAGGTTCACGAGGAGGCCGAGCGGCTCGAGCACGCGATGAGCCCGGTGCTGGAAGAACGGATGCTGGCCGCGATCGGCGACGCTACTACCTGCCCGCACGGCCATCCGATCGACGGTGGAACGCGCGATCAAGGCGTGCCGCTGGCCGATGTCGCGCTCGGCGCAAAGGTTGAGATCATGCGCTTCGAGAATGAGGCCGAGGATCTGCTCCAGTACCTCAAGGCCGCTGGGTTCGCGCCGGGGCTGAAAGGAACGCTTGAAAGCTCCGACGACGAGGAGGTCGTGATGCTCAGTGAGGCGGGAGAGCGCTGCGCACTCACTCGCAGCGTCGCTGAGACGGTTGCAGTGATCGCCGACCCGTCGCCGCCGCCTCGGACCGCGCTGCCTGAGCAGCTCGTGATGTCGAGCGAGCGCTACGGCCGCTGATTAGAGCGAGCGGTAGGCATCAGCGAGCCGTGCGATGCCTTCACTGATCTGCGCCGGCGTTACGCCAGAGTAGGCGAGGCGAAGCTGGTTCGATGCGCCTTCGATTACGAAGTCCTCGCCCTTGACGAAGACGACGTCGCGTTCAGCTGCAGCCTGCTCGAGCGCTGCGACGTCGGTTCCTTCCGGCAGCTCAACCCACATGAAGTAGCCGCCCTCAGGCGCGTTGTACTTCGCCTCAGGCAGGTGCTCGTCGAGCGCCGCCGTTAGCGCTGCGACGCGATCAGCCAGCGCCGCGCTGACGGTCTTGACCGACTGCTCGATTCGCCCGGAAACGCAGAACTGGTAGACGATCCCTTGCGCCACCATGTCGGGCGAGATGTAGGTGTTGGTCGCGGCCGTCGTGATCTCCTTGATCAGCGCCGCGGGGCCAACGAGGTAGCCAACGCGTATTCCTGGGCAGACCGTCTTCGAGAACGAGGAGGCGTAGACGACGTTGCCACCATCGGCGCCGTCGAGCGAGAGCATCGTCGGTAGCGGCTCACCGGTGAAGCGGATCTCGATGTACGGGTCGTCTTCGAAGATCAAGAAGTCGTACTCGGTTGCAAGCGCGAGTAGTTCCTCTCGCTTGGCTTGGCTGAGCGTGTAGCCGGCCGGGTTTTGGAAGTTAGGAATGATGTGCGCGAAGCGTGGGCGTAGTCCACCCTCGAGCTCTGCGCGCAGCGCGGCGGTGTCGATCCCGTCGGGCTCCAGCTCGATCATCTTCACGTCGGCGCCACGCTCCAGCAGGCCGAGCAGCGTGCGGTCGTAGGTCGGCCGCTCAACGACGACTGAATCTCCGGGCTGAACGAGCGCGTCGAAGAGAAAAGCGTCGGCCTGCATCGAGCCGTTGGTGACGATCACTTGGTCTACGCCAACGCCGTGGCCGTCAGCGATCCACTTGCGCAGCGGGCCGTAGCCGCCAGCCGTGCCGTAGGCAGTTACGCCGCCCGGATCCTCGCTGAAGGATTCAGCAGCCGAGGCCTTCAGGCCTTCGATGTCGATGATGTCGAGTGAGGGCGCGCCGCGCGCGAATGAGATTGAGTCAGCCATAGATTGAAATCTACGCTAGCGGCCTGTTTTGGGGCGCCATCCTCAGCGGCTAGCCACCGCTGCCTCGACCGG
>JBAXGJ010000216.1:0-2742 GCA_037139475.1 Actinomycetes bacterium | reverse complement strand
GCTCTCGGCAAGGACGAGAAGTCCTGCTGCGAGCGCGGGGCCAATGCGGTCGCGTGCAGGAACGCCGGCTTCGCCGCGGAGGTCGATTGCGATCTGGCAGCGCGCCATCAGCCCTCGCAGCTGAGCGTGGCTGGCGCCGCTGATGAGGTGGAGAACATCGAATTGGTGCTTGACTGGCTGGAGAAAACGGTCACGTCGCTCGCTTACGGAGCCGTCAAAGAAGGCTCGCTCGATGCTCTCGAAGTTTGGCGACTCGACGAAGAGGTCGTCGCTGACGGGCCGCGCCATCAGCATCCACTTCTCTGCGCCGGCCCTCTCCGCTGTCTGCGGATCTGTTGCAATCAGCAGCGTGAATGGGGCTAGGTCTGCTCGATCGGCGGGCGCTGGGCTTGGCGGGCCGAGCCAGGCTGCGACAGGCAGCCCGGCCCGCGCCAATGCTTCGCCTTCTCCCGGCCGGGGATTGAAAATAACCACCGCGTCTGGACGGCTGGTGGTAACCGCAGCGGCGAGTGCGTCCGGGCCTCGGTGGGCGCCGCGCAGGACGAGTTCGAAGCGATCGCCATCGGTCGGTGCTGGTCGAACGGTTGACAGAACGTTGCGATCGCCTACAAGAATGGTCGTTCGTCTCTCGGGCACGGTTGGTCGTTAAGGGCAGCAGCGCGCAGCGGCTAGAGCTCTTCGGCGACCTTCGGCGCCATCCGGTCGAAGACGATGAAGGCGATAATGCAGAGTGCGATCGCTAGCGCCACCGGAATCGCGAGCAACCACGGGTTGCCGAAGACCTCAAGCACCGTCGGCGCGCTGTTTGAGATGACGGCGTAGCGCAGCTGCTCGACTAGGCAGGCAAACGGGTTGAGCAGGAGCAGCTTCCGCAGCGTGGCGTTGGTTACCGCCTCAACTGGGATTAGCACCAGCGAGATGAAGTAGATCGTCTGAAGCAGCACCTCCCAGATTGGCCGAATGTCGCGGTAGCGAACATAAAGCGCTGAGAGCAGGGTTGAGATCGCGGTCGCGAGGATCACGAGCAGCACCAGCAGAATCGGGAACTCGTAGAGCCAAGTCCACTGAGGGCTGCCGCCCTGAATGATCAAGAAGATAAGGACTACGACGTAGTTGATCAAGAGGTTGAAGAGCGCCGCGAGAACGATTGAAAACGGCACTGCGAGGCGCGGAAACTGAATCTTGCGGACGAGAATCTCGTTTTCGACCAGCGCACCGACCGATCCGACCGTGGCCTCCGAGAGGAAGGTGAAGACGACGATCCCCTGCAGCAGAACGACCGGGTAGTACTGAACTTCAGGGAAGCGCAGAATCCTCGTGAAAAACACATAGAGCACGCCGAACATCAGCAGCGGGCGCATCAGCTGCCAGATATATCCGAGCGCCGAACCGTAGAACTTCAGCTTGAACTGGCTTACGGCAATCGTCCAGACGAGCGCAGCGAATCGTTCGAGCGGAACGCCGATCGCCCGCGGCCCAAGGATTGCGTCACTGCGGCCGGCGGCGGCGAGTCGTGCTTCTTCTGTCGCCGCAGCGATAGCCGCCGCGGCGCGTGCGCTAGGCGGCTGGGTGACGGAGCTCATTGCGGCGCGCTCGACTTGGCGAAGTGAACGTCGTGCGCAACCATCACTGAGCCGCCGGAGTGGTGCGTGCCGGTCACGACCGCCGAAGTGAAACGTTCGCGGCGATCAACGAAGCGGTCGCCCGAACCCCGGTAGCTGAGCATCGGAGTGGCGAAGATTCGCCCGGGCGCGAACGGCACTTCAAAGTCGACGCTGAAGCTTGTCTCCTCGCCGGCGGCAATCGTGCCGGTGTCGATCTCTGCCCACGTCGTCGTCGTCGCGAAGAGTGCGTGGTGCTCAGCGTTTTCAAATACGACGCCCCATTCGATGTTAGGCGTCTCGCGGCTGAACTTTGCCCTCGCGCAGAAGCGAGCGTGCTGACCTTGGACGAGTGTGTCCAGGCGCTCACCGTTACCGTTCTCAAACCACGCTTCTTCGATACTTCCGGCGCCATCGCCGACGCGCGCACCTTCGCCGTCCTGCGCCTCAACCCGCGAGGTTCCGAAGTTGAGGTCGAGGTAGCTCTTGGCTACTTCGTCTGGCTCGCCAAAGTCAACGACGCGGCCGTGGTCGAGAAGGGCGGCGCGGTCGCAGAACTTTGTAACCGCGCCCATGTCGTGCGTTACCAGCAGCACCGTCTGTCCGTCTTCGCGCATCTTGTAGAAGACGTCGAAGCACTTCTGTTGGAAGGCGGCGTCGCCGACGGCGAGAACTTCGTCGATCAGCAGCACCTCTGCATCGACTTGGATAGCGACCGAGAAAGCTAGCCGCACCTGCATCCCAGAGGAGTAGTTCTTCAGCTTCATATCGACAAAATCTTCGAGCTCGGCAAATTCGATCACCTTGTCGAAACGGTCAGCCGCCTCGCGCGGCGTCAGCCCCATCATCACGCCGTTGATCGTGACGTTGTCCCGTGAGGCAAGGTCCGGGTTGAAGCCGACGCCGAGCTCGATGAAGGTCGAGAGCCGCCCGTCGATGAAGATCTGCCCGCCGTCAACCTGGTAGATCCCGGCCATGCACTTGAGCAGCGTGCTCTTGCCAGAGCCGTTGCGGCCAACGACACCGAAGAATTCACCCTTGTTGACTGTCATCGAGACGCCCTTGAGCGCGTCGAGCTTTTCGCTGGCCGAGCGGCGCAGCGGGTGCAGCGCCCGCTCCTTCAGCGTGTGGACCTGCTCGG
>JBAXGJ010000215.1:0-2751 GCA_037139475.1 Actinomycetes bacterium | reverse complement strand
TCGACAGTCACGAGGCCAGCAGTGCGCCCGTACTCATCGATCACTACCGCCAGCGGTGGCTGGTCGGTCAGCGGCCACGTTCCAATCTCCGACCTGCCCGACTTTGGCATCAACTTGCCGGCCGACAGCGACGCTTACAACTCGGTTGGCGGCCTCGTTTTCCACGAGATTGGGCGGATGCCGCAGCGCGGCGACACGGTCACCGTTGAGGGCTACCGACTGCGCGTTGAGTCGGTGCGAGAGAACCGCATCACTGCCGTTCGCATCAGGCCGATCACCGAACAGCCTTAAGGCCAGAAAAATGGCCGGCCCGCTGGGGGAGCGGACCGGCCGGTCAATCTGGGAGGAGGAACATCCAATGAAGAACGTTCTGCTATGCAGAGTGACCGAAGAGTCTGAACGCTGCCTAAAGAAACAGTGACCGAGTTGTTACTCCGTGTTGCGGCTTAGTACTCGTACCGCTCAGTTGCAGCTAGCCGGTAACCCCGGGCTTAATCGGTGGACACGTTGTAGCCGACAGGGGCGAAACGGGGTTACTGACCGTGGTCGAACACTTCTGCGGCTCATAGATGTTGATCGTGCCGCGCAAGCTCATCGTGTACCAGCGCCCTGCGTAGGCGGGCTGGGCCATCCACGCTAGGTCGGTCGGACCGTTGGTCGCGGACTGGGCGACAGTCTTCCCTGTCGCCTCGTTGACCCAGAGCACGCTTTCGGTCCAAGTTCCAGTCTGCACCTGCGACGGGAAGTTAGAGCTGAGGTACTGCGATGAAAGCACACGATTGTTCGAGGGCCCCGACGCCGTGAAGTAGTCGGAGGTTCGCCAGTCAGGGCGACTCCACTTGACTTTCATCTGCCCGGAAGATTGGTCAAGATGCACCGCGAAGACCCCGCCCATGAGCTGGTCCTGCATAAAAATCAAGTTCTGCTGAGGATCTGTCGAGAAGCTTGACGGTGCGCTGCTGGTTTTACCAGCGGGGATCGTCGTTCCCCACGGGCAGATGCGGTGAATATTGGCCGCATCGCTGATCTTCGCTGCAACGGCGCAGACCGGGACCCCAGGCGATTTAACCGGCGGAGAAGCATTGTTGTTGAAAATCACCCACTTGCCAAGCACGGGCGGTGCGTCGCCGGTGGTCTGTCCAGCCAGGACGTACGGCGGCTGCCAGCTGGTGTCCTCACGAAGGGTCTTGGTAGTCGGGTTCCAAGTCACTCGGACTCCGCGGGTTGCCCCCGCAAGGTACATATTTGTGTTGCCGTTGTCGGCGGCCAGAGTGGGCCTAGCTGCCACCGGTTGGCTGAGCTTGATGGCCGTGATATTCGCCAGTGTCACCGAATTAACCGCCACGATTGTGGTGTCCGGCTGCGGTCCATAGTCTGTCGTGCACATTGACATCGCTTGGTTGCCCTGAATCGTGCAACCGGTCGAGCGATTCTGACTCTTCAGCAGGATTGTTCCTGCGGAGTCGGGGGATATGGCGAAGCCATCGAAGTTCGCATCGATCGCCTCGCCGTCGAGGATCGGCTGCGTGGCGGAGGCGACGATCTTGCCGGTATTCGGGTTCAGTTTGTAGATCGTGGGGCCGACTACAACATCGACCCAGCCACCCTTCACGACGGCGCCGCTAGGGGCAGCGATCCATTGCCCTGGCGCGATCGGCAGATAGCGCCGCCAGATCTGGGCACCTGTGGCCGGATTAAAACG
Source organism: Actinomycetes bacterium (assembly GCA_037139475.1). Classification (GTDB taxonomy): domain Bacteria; phylum Actinomycetota; class Thermoleophilia; order Solirubrobacterales; family Solirubrobacteraceae; genus F1-60-MAGs163. Next base: position 1,049 of record JBAXGJ010000215.1, on the reverse strand, counting down.
CGCAACGTATGGGCGCGCGGTGTAGGAGGGGATCGGCGTTCCTGGAGAACCGCCGATCAGGAACGCGGCATTTGGGCCGCCTTGGATGATGATTTGGATCTGCCCTGGGTAGACAGTCGGTGAGAGGTACTGCGCTACTTGGAACTTGTTGTTGCTGATGTTCGCGCCACCAGCGAATGTGGCGCATGGCTGCAGGCCGCTGTGGACCGCGTCGACTACCTCAGGCGCGCCGATCGCTGGCGCATAGTTAGTGAAGTTGTTGGCCGGATTGGCCGCATAAGACTTCATGCAGGCAACTTCCTGCTTGATTAGGGACTGCTTGCTTGCGGCGGCGGCCTGCGCAGGTGCAATCGCGGCGACGACCAAGGCAACAACGGCCAAACGGGCGGAGAATCTATTCATCAGGATCACTTCCCGCGCGTCGCTAGGGACGGCGCACTGATGCAGTAGTTGGTAGAAACCTACGCGAGCGCTGGGTATTAAGCAACCGGAGAGACAAAGCCGAGTTAGGCCCCGCCTTGTTCGATGCGCTTAGTACTCGTAGAAGCCGCGGCCGCTCTTGCGACCGAGCGCGCCTTCGGCGATCAGAGCCTGCACGCGCGCCGGAGCGGGAGAGCCGATCTCGTCGCCGATCGCGGCCGATACATCAAGGCCAACGAAGTCGAGCAGTGCCAGCGGCCCCATTGGGTGGCCGGCGCCAAGCTTCATTGCTTCATCAACGTCGGCAGGGTCCATCCCCGTCTGGTCGAGGAAATCAACGGCCGAGAAGAGGTAAGGGAAGAGCAGGCGGTTGACGACGAAGCCGGGCAGGTCGGGGACCGGCACAGCCGTCTTGCCGAGCGCCTCGCAGAGCGCAGCGGCGCGCTCGCGCGTTGCCTCGGTCGCCTCGTCAGGGAAGGCCAGCTCAATCAGCGCCATCCGCGGCACCGGGTTGAAGACGTGGAGGCCAACGAAGCGCTCCGGTGAGCCGCTGGCGCGCGCAAGCTCGCCAACTGAGAGCGAAGAGGTCGTCGTCGCCCACATCGCATCATCGGATGAGACAGAGGCGA
>JBAXGJ010000214.1:0-2767 GCA_037139475.1 Actinomycetes bacterium | reverse complement strand
AGCAGCCGCGTTCGATCCCACGCGTCAACGTGGATCTCCGCGAGGAAGCCAGTCTGGTTGTCCCCTTCCCAGCGGACCTCGACAAAACGAGCGGGATCTTTGCGCAGAGCATTGACGTTGCGGCAGTCGTCGCGGTGGATTGTGATCCCGCGGCCAAGCGACACATAACCGACGATCCCGTCTCCTGGGACCGGATGGCAACACTTCGCCAGGCGCAGCATCACGCGGTCTGCACCTTTGACTTTGATTCCGAGATCGTGCGAACTGCCGCTCGGTATCCGTGGGCCAGCGCGGTCGGCCTCAAGAGCCTCGCCCGCAGCCGGCTCCGGCTCGGCCGTCTTGCCCTGCCCGAGCTGCGTGATGATCTTGCCAACGACGACCTTTGCGGAGATCTTCGATCCACCGAGTGCGACGTAGAAGTCCTCCGTCTTGCGGAAGCCCATCTCACGAATAACGGCCGCCAGCAGCGGCGAGCCAGTGATCTTTTGAACCGGCAGATCGGCGCTGCGGAGCTGTGCTTGGAGCATCTCGCGGCCGTTGCGCTCCGCGTCCTCACGGCTCTCGGCGCTGAACCACTGCGTGATCTTCTTGCGCGCGCGAGTAGTCGTGACCATCGCCAGCCAATCGCGCGATGGGCCGCGTTCGCGGCGGCCGGTCAAGACCTCGACGCGGTCGCCTGAGCGAAGCTCGTAACCGAGTGGCACGAGCTTGCCGTTGACCTTCGCGCCAACGCAGCGGTGGCCGAGTTCGGTATGAATTTCGTAGGCGAAGTCGAGCGGCGTCGCCCCTGAAGCGAGCGAGCGAACCTCGCCTTCTGGTGTGAAGACGAAGACCTCTTCTTCGTCCTCATCTAGATCGCCCTTGAGGTTGCCGACAAACTCGTCCGGGTCGGCGAGCTCTTGTTGCCACTCGAGCATCGAGCGCAGCCAGGTGAGCTTCGTCTCACCGGCCGGTGTTCCGGGCGCTGCGCCGGCGAGGCGGTCCTTGTAAGACCAGTGCGCGGCGACCCCATACTCAGCCGTCTCGTGCATCTCGCGCGTGCGAATTTGAATTTCAAGCGGCAGCCCCTCTGGGCCGATCACCGTGGTGTGGAGCGACTGGTAACGGTTCGCTTTCGGCATCGCGATCATGTCCTTGAAGCGGCCTGGCAGCGGCTTCCAGAGCGAGTGGATCACTCCAACCGCGCCGTAACAATCCTTCACGCTGTCAACTGTGACTCGCATCGCCGTGAGGTCGTAGATCTCGTTGAACTCGCGGTCCTTCTTCGTCATCTTCGAATAGATCGAATAGAAGTGCTTTGCCCGGCCCGAAATCACGGCCTCGATCCCGATCGCCTCCAGCTCTGCCTGGAGCTCCTCACCGGCCGCGCCTACGTACTGTTCGCGCGCCTCGCGCTGCTGGTTGACGAGGCCTTTGATCTCGTTGAACTTGCGCGGGTGGAGCGCGGCGAAGGCGAGGTCCTCCAGCTCCCACTTGATTGCGTGCACGCCGAGCCGGTGCGCAATCGGCGCGTAGATCTCTAACGTTTCGCGCGCCTTCTCAACCTGCTTCTGCTTCGGCATCGCCGAGATCGTCCGCATGTTGTGGAGGCGGTCAGCGAGCTTGAGCAAGATCACGCGAATGTCGGTCGCCATCGCGACGATCATCTTGCGGTAGTTCTCGGCCTGCGCTTCGTTGCGCGATTTGAACGAGAGAGCGTCAAGTTTCGTGACGCCGTCAACGAGGGCGGCAACCTCGCTGCCAAATATCTGCTTGATCTGCTCAAGCGACGCAGCGGTGTCCTCAACCGTGTCGTGGAGCAACGCAGCGACCAGAGTCTCCGAGTCGAGCCCTAGCCCGGCGCAGATCGTCGCGACGCTGACTGGGTGGCTGATGAACTCTTCGCCCGAGCGGCGGCGCTGGTCGCGGTGCTGGTGCCCGGCGAAGCGGTAGGCCTCAATGATCCGAGCCCTGTCGATCGGCAGGACACTCTGCGGCTCGCGTTCATCGATGACCGCAAACAGCTCCGAGAGAGCGTCGCGCTCGGCCGCATCCAGCGGCGCCGACTCCGCGGCCGCTGAGGGAAGTGAAGTGACTACGCCGCCAGCGATGCGATCGGACTCAGCCATTCTTTGGCCTCCTCGGCTGCGCGGGCGTTCTCGATGAAGGCTGAGGAGGTGTCGAGCTCGCGGCGGTCGGGCGCCTCGGTGAGTAGCTCAAGCTTGGACCCGTCGAAGCTTGCGAGCTCGAGTTCGCCGAGCACCGTGATGATGAGTGCCATCCCAGCCGGCGAGCGCTGCGGGTCGCCACTGCGCAGCTGGTCGAGCAGCGGAAGCTGCGGGCTGTCCCGCAAGGCCCGATAGACGCTGGCCAGTGAGCCGCGTAGATCCGCATTTCGTTCAATTTCATCGAGTGAGAAGCGTAGCTCAGCCGGCCCCCAAAGCTGGTGGGCAAAGCTCCCAACGGGCCCGCTGGCAAGCAGACGCTCGGCCGACGCTGACGGCGGTGGATCGAGCGCGACAAGATGAGTGAAGCCGTCGGCGAGAGACGGGCTGGCCAGAAGCAAAGGCCAAGAGATAAGGGCGAAGCCGCCGATCCGCCCAGTTAGCTGCGCGCGGCGACGCTGTTCCGACGCACTAACCACGAGCACGCTCTCCCCGCTGGCGACGAGAGCGCCGAGCGCGCCTGCTACTCCGGAGCCTCTGCGATCGAGCAGTTCGCGTGAGCCTTCTTTGGCCCCGGCGGCGTCTGCCAGCGGTGTTGCAGCCAGCGCTTCGAGCACCGCTTC
>JBAXGJ010000213.1:0-2774 GCA_037139475.1 Actinomycetes bacterium | reverse complement strand
GTCAAGGACTCCGCGCACGGGGCCGAAGCGGCGCGAGATTGTTGGCATCTCGTAAGCAATCAGGCCGGTGTGCTCATCCTCAAGCGCAGCGAAGTCGCCAAGCCAGGAATCAACGTCGTCCTGGTGGTTTCGCTCGAACGCGACTGCGATCAGGTTACGCTCGCCGCCGAGCTCGCTGGGCAGGCGGTACTCGGTTCCGTCAAGGGCACGCGCTTCGACGGCAGGCAGTAGGCGGATCTTCTCGCTCATCACTAGGAGGGTAGGACCCGGCGCGCGAGCCGTGCTGAGCCTTTAGCGTGTTGGTGGTGAGCTTTCGCACTTCAAAAGTTCTTTGCGCAGCGGCAGTGGCAGCGATCACCGTGACGGTCGCTGCCGCGCCGGCCTCGGCCAGCGGCCGCGCCTTCGCCTTCGCGCCCTACGTCGACACCTCGCTCTACCCGCCGCTGAACCTGAAGACGGCCGCCCGCGCGAGCGGCGTGCGTTACTTCTCGCTCGCTTTTGTGCTCAGCGGTGGTGGCTGTAACGCAAGCTGGGGTGGAGTCACGGCGGTAGCCGACGAGCGCGTGATCTTGCCGCAGCTGAAGTCGCTGCGCGCGCTGCGCGGCGACGCGCTGGCCTCGTTCGGCGGCGCAAACGGAATCGAGCTGGCATTGGCCTGTGGCTCGGCCGAGAGTCTCGCCGCGCAGTACCAAGCGGTGATCACGAAGTACAAGCTCGAGCGAATCGACTTCGACATCGAAGGCGGTGCGGTTAGCGACCGCGCTTCGATTGTTCGCCGCGGCGAGGCGATTGCGATTCTCCAGCGCAGCGCCCGAGCGGCCGGCCGCAGGCTTGCCGTCAGCTTCACGCTGCCGGTTCTACCCACCGGCCTGACAGCCGATGGCGTGGCGCTGATGCGGGCAACGATTAAGGCTGGCGCGAAGATTTCGATCGTCAATGGGATGGCGATGGATTACGGCGATTCCGCTGCGCCCAACCCGAAGGGCCGGATGGGCTATTACGCGATCAAGGTCGCCGGCAGCCTCAAGGGCCAGCTCCACCGCCTCTACCCAGCGCTCAGCACGGCCAAGCTGTGGGCGATGGTTGGCGTGACACCGATGCTTGGCGTCAACGACACCAACTCTGAGATCTTCACCCCAAGCGACGCCAGCCAGCTGCTGAAGTTCGCAGCCTCCAAGCACCTCGGCATGCTCGCCTTCTGGTCGGCCGGGCGCGACAAAGAGTGCCCGGGTGGCGCCAAGACCTACGCCGAAGCGACCTGCTCCAGCATCGCCCAGTCGCCGTTCGAGTTCAGCAAGCTGTTTAAGCGCTTCGCTGGCTAGCGCTAGCGCGAAGCGCACCTTTCTCCTCATCTGGGTGTTTTGGCTGCTGTGCTCACCCAAACAGACAGCCTCGGCGCAGCAGCGCCGTCACGAGTTGGCCGCCAGACGGTCTCAAGCCTTATGCGCCGAGGCTTTATCCCAACAGCAATGATCGCTGCGCTGGTTGCTGCGCTCGCCTTGCCGATCGCTGCTAACGCCTCTTCGTCGCGAATCGCAAAACGGTCGGTCAGCGGCCCGGGAACACTGTCCTTGACTCTCCGAGCTCGCTCCTGCAGCGGCTCAGTCTTGATGCGCGTAACGGTCGATGGTCGCCGAATCGCAAACCGGCGTGTCAGTGGCACAGTCAAACTAAGCAGCGAGCTTGGCGCCGGCAAACATCAGCTAGCGATCAGAGTGATGAACCCATCGCCGTCAGCTAGTAGCTGCCAGAGGGCGATCAGTGTCGTCTCGCAGAAAGTAACCCCACTAGTTAGCAGCGAGCCGGTTGCTGCACCAGAGACTCCGGTCACGCCGCCGGTTGCGACTCCTGCGCCTGCGACTCCGGCGCCAACTCCGCCCGCAACCACGCACAACTACCCCCACGTTGTCTGGATCATGATGGAGAACAAGTCGTACGGCGAAGTGATTGGGAGCGCCCAAGCGCCTTATATAAACTCGCTTGCAGCCTCTTACGGGCTCGCTGGAAACTTCTTTGGCGAGACCCATCCGTCGCTGCCGAACTACATCGCGGCTTCCAGTGGCAGCACGCAGGGGATCGTTGACAACGGAGATCCGGCCGTCCACCCGTTGACCGCGCCGAGCATCTTCGGGCAGGTAGCGCACCGAACCTACGCCGAGTCGATGCCATCTCCTTGTTACCGCACAAGCACCGGCGAGTACGCCGTAAGGCATAACCCGGAGACCTACTTCACGAACCTGCCCGGCTGTGCGCTCGACAACGTCAACCTGCCAAGCAATCCGACCTTTGAGCAGTCGCTGACAATGATCGTCCCGAACCTCTGCCACGACATGCACGCCAGCAGTTGTGGCCCGGACAGCGCCGAAGTGCGCCGCGGCGACGATTTTCTCTCCGGGCTGGTGCCGAAGGTGATCGCTTCGCCGCAGTACCAAGCTGGCCAGCTGGCTCTCTTTATCGCTTGGGACGAGGACAACTACAACAGCGGTCAGCACACCGTGGCGCTGGTCGTCTCGCCGACAACTTCGCCGGGCACTCTCGCGGCAGCACGCTACGACCACTACAGCATGCTCCGAACTACTGAGGAGCTGCTTGGGCTGCCGCTTCTCGGCGAGGCGGCGACGGCCCCCTCAATGCGCGCCGCATTCGGTCTCTAACTTCTCCCACAGCGCGTAGGATCGCGCTGATGAGTGATTCCTTGAGCAGCACGCCCGCAGCCGACGGCTTCGCGATGCCAGCTGAGTTCGCCCCGCACGAGGGCACCTGGATGCTCTGGC
>JBAXGJ010000212.1:0-2781 GCA_037139475.1 Actinomycetes bacterium | reverse complement strand
TCGTCTGTTTCGAATGGCGACAAGACGGTGCTAGAAGCCCTCAAGACCTGAGAAGAGCGGCCTTCTGGTGGGCCGCGAAGCACGCTTACGGCATGCCGGAGGAGGGACTCGAACCCCCGACACGCGGATTATGATTCCGCTGCTCTAACCAGCTGAGCTACTCCGGCGGGAGGCGATGATCGTACCGAAAGAAACAGGCTGGGTCAGCGGTGGGCAAGTAGCGTGGGAGAGTGAGAGCGAATAGCCAAGCCGTTCAGTGGCGCCTTCGGGCAACGACGTTCCTCTCCAGCTTCGATCGCTTTGCGATCCCGCCACTGCTCGTGCCGATCAGCCACGCGTTCGGAGTGCCACTAGGGACTGCGGCGCTAGTGGCCAGCGCCTACTTCGTTGCGTACGGACTGAGTCAGCCGTTTTGGGGCGCGCTTTCGGATCGTGTCGGCCGCGTAAAGGTGATCCGGTTCGCAATTATCGCCGGCGGGATCTGCTGCGTAGTTGCCGCGGTCTCACCAAGCTTCACAGTGCTGATCGTCTCGCGGACCGTCAGCGGCTTGCTCTTCGCGGCGGTTGTGCCGACGGTCGTCACCTACATCGGCGACACCGTTGAAGTTGAGCACCGCCAGCACGCGCTCACGCTAACGATTGCCTCGGCTTCGGCGGGCATTGCGGTAGCGACAATCGTCGGTGGGCTTTGCGCGCAGCTGATCAGCTGGCGTGCCGCATTCTTAGCGACTTCGCTGCTCGCGCTCGCACTCTCGCTATTCCTGACGAAGCTCCCCGAGCCGGTGCGGGTCCGATCTCCTCACACCTACCTACGGCTCGCAACCAACGCGCTCAAGCAGCGCTGGGTTTTAGTTGTGCTCGTGATCGGATTTATCGAGGGCGCTGTAATCCTCGGTTCGCTGACGTTCGTTTCGGCTTCGCTCCAGCAGCAGGGAGTCGGGGCGGCTGTTGCGGGCTCGGCGGCAGCCGGGTTTGGCATCGCCAACGTTTGCTGCGTCCCGGTTGTGACGAGGGCGATCCGGCGCTTTACTTCACCGCTAATGATCGCCGCCGGGTCTGTGATCGCCGGCGCCGGGCTAATAGTCGCTGCGGCAGACACGGTCGTCGCAACAGCTGTCGTCGCTGCGCTGGGGTTGGGTGCTGGGTTTGGCTTCCTCCACCCAACGATGCAGCTTTGGGCGACGCAGGTCAACGCGCAGGCCCGTGCAGTGACGGTCTCGTTCTTCGCTGGTTCGGTATTCGTTGGCGGCGCAGTGGCAAGCGCCGCGGCCGCGCCACTTGCCGATCAGGGCCATTTCAGCGCGATATTCCTCGGAGCGGGTGTACTCGCCTTCTTGTTGGCGACCGTTGCAGCCTGGCTTCGTTCGCGCTACGTCAGCGTGGTGGAGACGGACGGCGGCGGTGACGGGGCAGCGCCAGCGGCGCTCTGAGTCGCTCGTCGCTGCTCACTCACTCGAAGGCTGCGGCCTCCACCAAAGCGCCTGAGGCTTCCCGCAGGCGCGGTTCACGGCCACGCCAATGATCGTCACGACGAGGACGCCGATGAAGACTGAGAGCCAATCGAAGGGCCCGTTCAGCAGGCCGGCAGCGATGATCATCGCCGTAGCCACGGAGGGAGCGTGGAGCGATCGGAAAACGATGATTCCGGTGACTGCGATCGCAACGGCGACGGTTAGCGCGCCAGCCCGGACCCATGTCAGGTCAGCGAGATCTGGTGGCACGTTGATCAGTCCAAAGATCGACAGGCCAACGATCCCGGCGACGATCGCGATCGCCGTCGAATAGAGAATGTTGCGCGGGTGCGCCTGCTCCGAGAGCGGGAAGCCGACAATGATGAAAATCGTCGGTCCGATCGACGGCACGACAAACGGCTCGCTAGTCACGACCGCGAAAGCACAAAGCACAGCCGTAAGGAAGGTGCCCATTACGACGATGTAAGTCGCCCCCGAGCGGTAGGGGACGCTGACGTCGTTGATCTCCGCCCGCCGCGGCAGCATGTCAGAGATGTTCGAGGTCGGGCGGTTCATGATTTGGCGAAGACTATCCCGGCTAGGGTCTCCGGCGTGCAACAAGACGACAAGAGCTTCCCCGCCGAGGCCACGATTGTGGTCGAAGGGCTCGAACGGACCTACCCGGGCGGCCTTCGTGCAGTAGACGGCGTTGACTTAGCCGTGTCGGCCGGCGAAATTTACGGCTTCCTCGGGCCAAACGGCGCAGGCAAGTCGACGACGGTGAGGATTCTCACGACTCTGTTGCGCCCAACCGGCGGCCACGCTCGCATTGCTGGCTACGACGTCGTGAAGCAGGCTTCGCAGGTGCGCCGTTCAATCGGCGTCGCGCTGCAAGAAGCTGCGCTCGACCCTCTGATGACCGGCCGCGAGTTGTTGCAGCTCCAAGGAGCGCTCCACGGCATCCGGCGAGGAGAGTCGAAGCTACGCGCCGAAGAGCTGCTCGAGCGAGTAGACCTCGTCGCGGCTGCAGACCGCTTGCTCAACACCTACTCGGGCGGCATGCGGCGCCGGCTCGACCTCGCGATGGCGCTCGTACACCGGCCAAGCGTCCTCTTCCTTGACGAGCCGACGACCGGACTCGACCCAGTTAGCCGTTCGTCACTCTGGACTGAGCTAAGGAAGCTCAACGATGAGGGCACGACGATCTTCCTCACTACGCAGTACCTCGAGGAGGCCGAGCAACTCGCCGACCGCGTCGGGATCATCGACCACGGAAAGCTCGTGGCGGAAGGCACGCCGCAGGAGCTCGGCCGCCTCGTCGGCGAGCCCG
>JBAXGJ010000211.1:0-2792 GCA_037139475.1 Actinomycetes bacterium | reverse complement strand
CGTCCTCGCAGACGACGCCGACGACGCGCCCGTCCTCGGTCCAGAGGTTGCTGGCACGGGAGCCCTCGAGAATCGTCACGCGCGGCTCGCGGACCAGCGCCGCAGAAAGCTGGCGCGCAAGTCGCCGACCGGTCGAGCTGCCACCGGCGTGAATGATCCTGCGTCGCGAGTGACCGCCCTCCAACCCGAGCGATAGGTGGCCGTCGCCATCGACGTCAAAGCGCATCCTGATCTTCTGGAGCTCGCCGATCATCGCCGGTGCCTCGTTGACGAGGATCTCGGCGGCCGATCGGCGCACCAACCCGCGGCCGGCCGTTTCTGTGTCGGCGAGGTGGAGCTGCGGTGAATCGTCCTCGCCTAGCGCTGCGGCGAGCCCACCCTGCGCCCAGTAGCTAGCCGTCTGGGCCAGCGGCGTGGCACTGATCACGGTTACCGTCGCGCCAAGGCTGGCGGCGGTCAACGCCGAATAGAGTCCCGCAGCTCCGGCTCCGACGACGACTAGCTCCGTATCGATTCGCTCGCGCCCCGGCATCTTCTCAGTACCGTACCCGCCGGTGAAGGGATTGATCCTCCGCAGCGATAGCTCGCTCGCCCACGAGACCGGCAGCCATCCCGAATCGGCGCAGCGGATCGTTGCCGTAGAGGCTGAGCTCGCTAGGCGCGACTGGCTCGGTTACGAGCGCGCGCAGTCGCCTGCAGCCAGCGAAGCGATGCTGCTTCGCGCTCATCCCGCTGAACATCTTGCGCGCGTGAGGGCAGCCTGCGAGCAGTCGGCCCCGCTTGACGCCGACACGATCGTTGTGCCGGCCTCGCTCGATGCGGCGCTGCATGCCGCCGGTGGCGCCGCGGCGCTCGCCGAGGCGCTCTGCGTGGGTAGCGCAGATGTCGGTGCGTCGCTCCATCGTCCGCCTGGCCATCACGCCGAAGCTGACCGTGCGATGGGCTTCTGCCTCTTCAACAACGTCGCCATTGCAGCGCTGCATGCGATCGAAAGCTGCGGCCTCGATCGCGTCTTGATCCTGGACTGGGATGTCCATCACGGCAATGGAACCGAGCAGATCTTCGCCGCCGACCCGCGCGTCTGCTTTGTCTCGCTCCACCAGTACCCCTGCTACCCGGGTAGCGGTGCGGCGAGCGATCAGGGCGAGAACGAAGGGCTCGGATTGACGGTCAACTGTCCGCTGCCGGCCGGCTCTGGCGACGAGCTGTTTGTTGGTCTCGTTGAACAGCTGGCGGCGCCCCTGATCGATGCCTATCGGCCGCAGTTAATCCTGATCTCAGCCGGCTTCGATGCCCACCGCGACGATCCGCTCGCCGACTGCGTCGTCAGCGATGGCGGCTTCGCAGCAATGTCGCGTTTGGTTTACGAATCGGCTTTGCAGCTCGGGATTCCCGTCGGGCTGGTGCTTGAGGGTGGCTACAACGTTGATGCGCTCGCGCGCTCGCTCGCGCTGGCGCTGAGTGAACTGATCGGTAGGCCAAGCGGCGAGGATTCGAGCGCGCCGGCCTCGGCCTCAGCGAGCGAGATGGCGGCCGTGATTCTCGCGCGCCCAGCCTTCTCGGCTTGAGCGCTTAAGGCGTTGTCGTCGGTGGTGGCGTCGTAGTTACGACGGTCGGTGGCGCGGGTGTTGTCGGTGCTGGCGTTGTTGGCGCGGGTGTGACACCGGGAGCGAGCGCTTCGCCAGGCTGCACAGTGATCGTCTGCGTCGTCGTCCGCGTCGGCGGCGGGTCATCATCTGTGACGGCGATGAAGGCACCCGCGAGCACTCCGAGCGTGACGGCCAGAACGGCGATGAGAGCGTAGATCGGACGCCGCCAGCGTGGCGTCGGTGCGATAACTGTGCGGGCCGGGTCGCCGCAGTTAAGGCACCAATCCTGCTGCGCATGGAGCCACTCGCCGCAGTGTGGGCAGGGCAGCGAGCCATAGGCCCACTGCGGATTAGCGGTAGCTGCCATGCCCGGTCAGGCCTGCGGGCCGTTGCCTGACTGCGCGCCGTAGGGGTCGCTGGCTGGCGCAGCAGGCTGCTGCTGACCGACGTCATAGACGCTGTTCGCACCGACCGAGCCAAGGCCGGCAACCGAGCGTGGGCCACCGAAGGCGAGGCCGCAGTGGGGGCAGAAGTGACCATCGCTGCCGTGCAGCGTTCCGCAGCGCTCGCAGGCGCTAACGCCGGGGATGAATAGTTCGACGTAAGGGGTCTGTAGCTCTAGTACCTCTTCCAGCGCGCGGATCTCGCGGTCCAGAGTCTCGATCGCTAGGACCTTGCCTTCGACCAACGCATCGTCGCCACGCTCGAAGCGATGCTGGTCAAAGACCAGTCCGCCTAGGTCTCGGTAGCCAAGCTCGCGCACCTGCTTCAAGTAACGAAGGCGGCGACGCAAGCGGCCGCGTTCGCGGAAGCCTGGACGCTGCGGCCCCGGCGGCGGTTGCGCAGCGGCCGCTTGCTGTTCGGCCGCGGGAGCCTGTTCGGCGACGGGTGCGAAGGAGACGTCGGGCTGCGTCGCTGCAGCTTGCTGGGGCGGTGGAGGGGGAGCCGGAAATTGCTCGCCTCCGCTACCACTTGCTGCAGGGATGATGATCGTCTGCGGCTCGCTCTGCGAAGCCGCGGGCGGGAGGATTACGGTTGCGTCAGGAATCTCTGCGGCTGGCGCGGGGTTGGCTTGTGCGGCCTCAGCGAGAGACTCGTCTTGGCCCGACTTGCGGCGGAAGATGCGATCGCTCAGTCCCATGGTGTCTGCTTCAGATTCTCCTCGTTGCTCGCAGCGGCCGAGTCTAGCGGGCTGCCGAGCCG
>JBAXGJ010000210.1:0-2805 GCA_037139475.1 Actinomycetes bacterium | reverse complement strand
CCGGTCGTTCCCATCGGTGCCTGCTCGAACGGCACTTCCTTCTCATGCGCGCTGTGCGGCGCGTGGTCGGTCGCGATGCAGTCGATTGTGCCGTCGATCAGGCCTGCGATCAGCGCCTGTCGGTCAGCTTCGGTCCGCAGCGGCGGGTTCATCTTCATCCGCGTGTCGAGCGTGCGCACCTCCTCTTCTGTGAAGCAAAGGTGGTGCGGGCTGACCTCGGTCGTGACGTTGTAGCCGAGCCGCTTCGCTTCGCGGATTGCCTCGACCGATTCGGCGCAGCTTAGGTGCTGCATGTGGACCGTTCCGCCTTCGTATCCGGCCAGCGCCGCGTCGCGCGCGACCATCGTTGACTCACTGGTGCTTGGAATCCCGCCGATCCCGAGAACGGCGCTGACTGCCCCCTCATTCATCGATCCTCCAGCGGAAAGAGATGGATCTTCTTCGTGGAGCGCGAGGACGCCGCCCGACATCTGCTGGTATTGCAGCGCCTTTCGCAACATTCCCGCCGACTCAACAGGCATTCCGTCGTCGGTGAAGCCAGCCGCGCCTGCGGCGCGCAGCTCCGACATCGCAGTTAGCTCCTGGCCTTCCAAGCCAACCGTGATAGCGGCTAGGAACCCGACCGGCACGCGCGCCTCACGGCGGGCCGCCTCGCGCAGCGAACGCAGCACCGAAGCCGAATCGACCACCGGGTCGGTGTTAGGCATCGCCAGCACGGCGCAGAAGCCGCCAGCTGCCGCCGAGCGGGTGCCGGTCTCAATATCTTCCTTGTGCTCATGGCCTGGAGTGCGAAGGTGGATGTGCGGGTCAACGAAGGCCGGAAAGAGATGGAAGCCGCTGCCGTCGATCTTCTCCGCGTCAGGGCCGGCTGTGAGCGTTCCGGGCTCGCCGATCTCCGCCAGCTGACCGTCGCTGACGATCACATCGAAGACGCCGTCAATCCCAGCCCGCGGATCGATTAGATGCGCGCCGGTGATCATCAGGTCGGCTTCGGCCGCCGTGCCGCGAACGAGTAGCTGTTCTTTGCGACGGGTCATGCCGACTGGTGCTCCGGCACCGGATCAAAGGCCCGCGAGGCTGCGAGCAGTTCAAAGAGAACCGCCATTCGCACGACAACGCCGGCAGCAACCTGCTCGAGGATCAGCGACTGGGCACAGTCGACTACCTCATCGGAGAGCTCCACTCCACGGTTGACCGGCCCCGGGTGCATCAGCAGCGAGCGGGCGCCCAGCCTGCGCTCGTCGATCTGGAAGAGCGAGGCGTACTCGCGCATGCTCGGTAGGTAGGCCTGCTGCATCCGTTCGTTCTGCATCCGCAGCGCGTAGACGACATCGGCTTCGCTCAGGTCATCAAGCGAGTAGCGAACCTCGACCCCCATCGCTTCGATCTCGCGCGGCAGCAGCGTTGGCGGGCCGGCAACCGTGACCTGCGCCCCCATCTTCTGGAAACCGAGGATGTTTGAGCGGGCAACGCGCGAGTGGAGAACATCGCCGACAATCCAGATCTTCGCCCCGTCAAGCGAGCCGAGGCGGCGGCTGAGCGTGTAGATGTCAAGCAGCGCCTGGGTCGGATGCTCGTGCTTGCCGTCGCCAGCGTTGATGATCGCGGCGTCGGTCCACTCTGCGACCAGCGCCGGCGCTCCCGCCCATGGGCAGCGCACGACGATCGCGTCTGGACGGTGGGCGCTAAGCGTCTGGACGGTGTCTTTGAGCGACTCGCCCTTCTCCGTTGATGAGCCCGAGGCGCTGAAGTTGACGACGTCGGCGCTGAGCCGCTTGGCTGCGAGCTCGAACGAGCTGCGCGTGCGCGTGCTCGCTTCGTAGAAAAGATTCAGCACGGTGCGACCGCGCAGCGCGGGCACCTTCTTGATCTCGCGCTCGTGGTTTTCGGAGAATGCGGCGGCGCGAGCACAGATCCGTTCGACGTCCTCGCGGCTGACGTCTTCGATGCTCAGTAGATGCTTCATGCTGCATCCCCAGTGACGGCGCTCTCAGCCTCGCCGATCACAACTTGGTCGACGCCGTCGGTCTCCTCAACCTGAACGAAGACTCGCTCGCCTGGAGCGGTCGGCAGGTTCTTGCCGATGTAATCCGGGCGGATCGGCAGTTCGCGGTGGCCGCGGTCTACGAGAACGGCGAGCTGGACGCAGGCCGGGCGCCCGTAGGCGAAGAGCGCCTCGATCGCGGCGCGAACCGTGCGGCCGCTGTAAAGCACGTCATCGACGATCACGACCGTCGCGCCGTCAAGCGGGAAGTCGATCTCGGTTGAGTAGACCTGCGGCGCCTCGGGGCGCTTGCCGAGGTCGTCGCGGTAGAAGCCTATGTCGATCAGGCCAAGCGGAATCTCGACGCCAGCAAACTCATTTAGCAGAGCCACGATCCGGCGCGCAAGGACCGCCCCGCGGCTGTGGATGCCAACGACCGCGAGCTCAGACGAATCGGTGTTGCGTTCGAGGATCTCGTGAGCGATGCGGGTTAGTGCCCGGTTTAGCTCTTCGTCGTCTAGGACGACATTCTGTTGGCTCATTAGATCCTGCCCTTCTTGGCCTCTCGGACCGAGTTAAAGGGGGTGAACTGCTGCGCGCACGTTAGCACCAATTACGGCGCAACGCTGAATCAAATCTCGCTCGGTGGCGAGCCCTCCTCGGCCGCTTCAGCGAATTGAGGCGCTGCTGCCTGCTCAACCTCGACATCGTCAGCGCGAAGCAGCACCGGCGCCCCTTTCTCAGCGACAGGAATGTTGATCGCGTCGAAATCACGTGGCACGACCGTGCCCTCGAAGACCGCTTCGGCTTCCTCGATGATC
>JBAXGJ010000209.1:0-2806 GCA_037139475.1 Actinomycetes bacterium | reverse complement strand
AAAAGAGCGCGACATAAGCAATCCGGCGGTAGGCCTCAGCCGAGATTGTGTAGCCATTGGCGCGGAAAGACGAACGCATCGATTGGACTGGAGGATAACGACGTAGCCCCTCACTGCTCTCAGCCTCAGGGCGGTGGCTGAGCTGAGCTGATGATGAATCCGATCAGATGCGAGCTACTCGGTAGGTTGTAGCGATGGCAACAGCTCTCGTCACCGGTTCCGGCGGCCTGATCGGCGCCGAAGCGGCCCGCTACTTCTGCGAGCAAGGTTTCGACGTGATCGGGCTCGACAACGACATGCGCGCCTACTTCTTTGGCCCCGACTCCACAACAGGGCCCACAACCGCACGCTTGGAGGCTGATCTAGGTTCGAGCTTCCAGTCGCTCGCGATTGATATTCGTGATGAGGATGCCGTGCGCAAGGTGTTCAGCAGCAACCGTTCAGAGATTGAGCTGATCATCCACACGGCTGCACAACCCTCACATGATTGGGCTGCGTCTGAGCCGCAGACCGATTTCACCGTTAATGCCAACGGAACGCTTAATCTGCTTCAGGCGGCGCGTGACTTTACGCCCGCCGCGACGTTCGTCTTCACCTCGACAAACAAGGTCTATGGCGATCGCCCAAATTTCCTTCCTCTGGAGGAGCATGAGACGCGCTGGGAGCTGCCACAAGATCACGAGTGGTACGCCGGGATCGACCTGACAATGCCGATTGATCTCTGTACCCACTCGCTGTTCGGCGTTTCAAAAGCAGCTGCCGACTTGCTCGTCCAAGAGTATGGACGCTATTTCGAGATGCCGACCGTCTGCTTCCGCGGCGGTTGCTTAACAGGCCCCCAGCACGCCGGGGCAGAGCTCCACGGCTTTCTCGCCTACCTGATGAAGTGCACCGTCAGCGGCGACCCCTACACCGTGTTTGGTTACAAGGGAAAGCAGGTTCGCGACAACATTCACGCGCACGACGTAGTTCGGGCCTTCCACTCGTTTCACCGGTCGCCGACCGCAGGCACGGTTTACAACCTTGGCGGTGGGCGCGATTCGAACGTATCGATGCTGGAGGCGATCAAGCTTTGCGAAGAGATCACCGGCCGCGGTCTTAACTACACGCTCTCCGACGAGGCGCGGATCGGCGACCACATGTGGTGGGTCAGCGATCTAGGCGCCTTCAAGACCGACTACCCCGAATGGGAATTGACCTTCGGGATCGAGGACGTGCTTCGTGACATCCATGGCTCGAACGCTGAGAAGTGGTTGTCTGAGGTGAAGGCTCGCTGATGAAGCTTTCGGTCGTGATCCCGGCACACAACGAGGAAGGGTCGATCGGTGCGACTGTGCGCGCTGTCGCCGCGAGGCTCGACCAAGAGGGGATCGAGAAAGAAATCATTGTCATTGACGATGGTTCTAGCGACCGAACCGGGGAGATTGGCGCGCAGCTGGGAGCCGAGGATTCAGACATACGCTGCATCCGCAACGAAGGTCCGAACGGCTTTGGCTTCGCGATTCGCTGCGGCCTGAAACTCTTCAGCGGCGACGCCGTCGCGATCGTGATGGCCGACCTTTCGGATTCGCCGGATGACCTCATCACGTACTACCGCGTGCTCGAGGAGGGCTATGACTGCGCCTTCGGGTCGCGCTTCATGCCGGGGGCAACTGTCAGCGACTACCCGACGCTGAAGCTGACCTTGAACCGCGTCGTCAACGCCTTCATCCGTGTGCTCTTCGGCCACGGCTATAACGACACGACAAACGCCTTCAAGGCTTACCGGCGCGAAGTTATCGACACAGTCCAGCCACTGCTATCAAACCACTTCAACATCACCGTTGAGTTGCCGCTGAAGGCGATCGTTCGTGGCCACTCCTACAAGATCGTTCCGATCTCCTGGACCAACAGGACGAGCGGCGAGAGCAAACTCCGGCTGCAGGAGATGGGTAGTCGCTACCTCTTCATCGTCCTGATGGTGTGGCTCGAGCACCACCTCAGTCGCGGCGACTACCGCCGTAGTGAAGTGGCCGCGAGGGCTTCTCACTGGCACGCAGGTACGCCGGAGGCGAAAACCGTCCCTGTCGACGATCAACAGTCGGCCGCAGATGCCAGCTGACCCACGCTTGCTCCGGCCACGGGCGACCACGAGCCAGGATCGCTGAGTCCCGTGGCTGGTGGCGCTGGCGATGGCCTGCGGCGCTTGGCAGTTGCTTGGCATCGAGAGAGGGAGGTCCCATGGCGACCTGCTGGTCTGTTTTTACCTAGCCGGCACGTCGACGTGAGCTTCGCTCGGATTCCCAGCTGCGCTTGCGGCAGTCCTGCTAATTGGGTCCGACAAGCACCGTGTGCAGCGCGCTTAGGTCGTCGCAATTCGGCTTCATCCCTTTGCGCTCGGTTGCCCCGCTTAGGGCGTCAGCGAACTCAAGAGACAAGCGTCGTGCGGACCATCTCCCCGTTTGCTTCGATCCAGTCGTTGATGTCGCTGAGAATCGTTCGCGCGTCACGCTGCGGGCGCCAGTCAGTTAGCGAGTTGAGCCTCGCGCAGTCGGAGATGTAGACGGCAACGTCGCCCGGGCGGTCTTCTCCGGCGCTCCTTATCTCCAGCTCGCGGCCGGTCAGCTCGCGACAGAGAGCAGTCGTCTCGCTGAGAGAGAGGCTCACGTCAAGCCCGCCGCCGACGTTGGCGGTCACGCCGTTCCAGTGATCGGGGCGCTCCAACTGGTCATTGACCAGCTCGATCAAATCATCGATGTGGAGAAGGTCGCGCACCTGCCTGCCGGTCCCGTCGAAGCCGATATAGCTGAGCGGCAGGTCGAAGTGG
>JBAXGJ010000208.1:0-2821 GCA_037139475.1 Actinomycetes bacterium | reverse complement strand
CGCCGTTCAGGCTCCATCGTCAGCGCGCTGTAGATCGCATCGGCCAGCTCCTGAATATTGAACGGGTTGACGCTGATTGCAAACTCGCCCAGCTCCTCATGCGCGCCAGTGTTTTCGGAGAGAATTGAAACGCCATCGCGCTGGTTGACCAGCGGACCCTCCTTAGCGACGAGGTTCATTCCGTCAAACATCGCGTTGACGAGCAGCACGTCGTACTGACGGTAGGAAGCCATCGCCTCTTCCAGATCGTCGCGCAGCTTCAGCTGAATTGGCATCCAGTCCGGCGTGCCGTGACGCAGGTTGACGACGGCCACGAGCGCTTCGATCTTCGCGAGGTATTCGGCGTACTCGGGAACGTCGGTCCTTGATGGCATCAGCTGGGCGATGAACGAGACATGCTCGCGGAACTCGGGGTGCTGATCGAGGAAGAGGTCGAAGGCCGTGAAGCCACGCAGCACATTTTTAGAGAGGTCGGCGCGGTCGACGCGCAGAATTAGGTGCTCACGGCGCCGCCGCTCCAGCTCGGCTTCCAGCTCCAGCGTTCGTGGCGAGCTGCCGACCTTCTCAGTCGCGGCAGCGTCGATCGGCAGCGGGTAGGCACGGATCCAGATCTCGCGGCCGTTGTAGTAGACGATGCCGCGCTCAAAGTCGACCTCAAGATCGAGCAGGTCGCGGCAACACTGGATGAAGTTGCGTCGGTAGGCCTGCGTGTGGAAGCCGATGATGTCGTTCGCCAGCAGCCCTTCGTAAAGCTCGTTACGGATCTCGGTAGGCAGAACTCGCCAAGCGTCCGACTGCGGCCACGGAATGTGAATGAAGTGGTGGAGGAAGACGTCGGGCCGCGCCTCGCGGACGATCCCCGGAAGCGTGTAGAGGTGGTAATCGTGGACCATCACGACCGGGTCCGGCTTGCCGGCGATCTCCTCGACTACTGCCTGCGCGAGGTCGTTGTTGACGACCTTGTAGCCGAGCTCGAAAGCGTCGATCTCCCACTGGCGGACGTCAGGTGCGTTTGAGATGTCCCAGAGGTAATGCTGGATGAACCAGAGCATTGGGTTGGCGAAGATGTTGTAGAAGCGGTCGAAGGCTTCGGCTTCGCTGTCTACTAGCCGAACCTCGTATTCGCCGCCCAGTGGTGACTGCACAGTGAACGGGTGGCCATCGGCTTCGCGCGCCCGCAGGATGTCGCCGTCGGACATTGCGCTCGCGATCCAAACCGCCTTGCGGTGTGAGACGAGACCGGTCAGAGCGGTCACCAAGCCGCCGCCGCCGCGGGTGATTTCGCCGTCCTCACTGAACGTCACGGGGCCGCGGTTTGAAACGAGTACGAATGGGGTCTGGGTCACAACGGGCAGCCTACCTTCCCGCGCTAGAGCTCGCCCAGTCGCGAATGCGATCTAGGCTCGAAGCTCGATCGCAAAGGTCGTGCGGCCCGGCGCACTCTCAACGCTGAGCGTTCCGCCCATCCGCTCAACCAGCTCATAGGCGATTGCGAGTCCAAGCCCAGCTCCGCGCGTTCCATCGGAGGTGTAGAACGGCTCGAAGGCCCGTTCGAGGTCGCCGCGCGGAATTCCCTCGCCGAAGTCGGTCACGGCAATCCGCGCGCGCTGTTCGGGCTGGCTCGTGGCGACGATCACGTCGGTTCCCTTCGGCGTGTGGGCGACGGCGTTATCTACGAGGATCCGCACGACCTGCGAGAGCCGTTCGCGGTCGCAGCTGGCGTAAACCGCACTCGCTCCGACGCGCACCTCGAGCTGCGAGTCGTGTTCGGTCAGCGCTGGCACGAACTCATTGGCGACGTCGGTTGCGAGTTCGCCGATGTTGGTTCGTTCGCGCTGGAGCTCGACTGCACCAGCGTCGATCCGCGAGAGGTCGAGCAGGTCGGTCGTCAGCTTTTCGAGCCGTGCCACGCCGTCGCGCAACTGGCCGAGAAAGCGCAGTCGCGTTGCCTCGTCGAGCTCCTCTCCTTCGAGCAGCTCAACGAAGCCGCTCAGTGAGAAGATCGGCGTGCGCAGCTCATGTGATGCGGTTGCGATGAAACGGCGCCGAGCGCTGTCGAGCTCCGAGAGTTGGGTTTGCATCGCCTCCAGCGCGGCCGCGAGGCGGCCGAGCTCGTCGTCGTTGTCGACCGTGAAGTGAGCCGAGCGGTCGCCGTCCGCGACTTGGCGCGCCGTTGTCTCGAGCCGTGAGACGCGGCGACCGAATGAGCGGGCCACGAGGTAGCCACCGATCAGCGCCAGCAGCAGCGCGATTACGGCGGCCAGCAGAATCCGGTTACGGACCAGCGTTACGTTCCGTTCGACATCGCCGAGCGGCGCTGAGAAGACGAGCACGTCGCCAAGCACGCGGCGCCCGGTCTCTGGATCGTTCGAGAACAGCGGCAGCGCAGCCTCGGCGATGCGCCCGCTGGCAACCGACTCGACGGCAGTTGCAGTCCTGCCAGAGCCGATCGCGTGCAACCCAGCCGGGAAGGTGAGGTTGTCGATCGAGCTGCGCAGATCGGAGTCGGACTTAACGAACGGCGCCGTCCCCTTGCCGTTATTGCCGACGCCGATCAGCGTGACGCGGGCGTTGGCTTGGTCGGCCGCCGAGCGGACGGCAAGGTCAATCTGATCGACCGGGGAGCCATCGATCAACTTCCGCTCGATTGCGCCTCGCAGTTGCTGGGCGGTCGTTGCCAGCTGCGCCGTGCGTTCATTGGTCAAGCTCGACTCGAGCTGTGGAACAACTCCTGCATAGACGATCGCCATCGCGCCGAGCGTGATCGCGAAGAAGAGCAGCGCCAAGCGGTTGGCGATTGACTTTGGTTGGCGCATCAGGA